>JAQYFP010000062.1 GCA_028723085.1 Erysipelotrichaceae bacterium
ACTGCTGATTTTTCTTTTGGGACAGGTTGGAGTGAACCGGTTACTTGTTCTCAATATGCTTGTCGTATTCAACCGGAAACTATATGGGGGTAATTATGAATTTATTTCTTGAACGAATCGCAAATTATATTCCTGATGAAATGAATGAATTTATGGAATCTTTGAATCGCAAAATGTATCAAGGACTTCGTATTAATTTAAAAAAAATTAATCAAGATGATTTTGAAAGTCGTTTTTCACTGATTGATAAACCATCTTTATTTTGTAAAGAAGGATATTATGTTTCACGAAATTTAGGAAATCATCCATATCATATTTGTGGTCTATATTATCTACAAGAGCCTAGTGCAATGGGTGTTGTTGAAGCTTTAGATGTACAACCTGATGATATTGTTTTAGATTTATGTGCCGCTCCGGGAGGAAAAAGTACCCAAATTGCTTCTAAATTAAAAGATGGCTTTTTGATATCGAATGAAATTGATAAAAAGAGATGTCAAATTTTATTATCTAACATGGAACGAATGGGAATTATGAATATGGCCATTACTAATTCATCGGTTGATAAAATTGCTGCAGAATTTCCGAATTGCTTTGATAAAGTTGTTGTTGATGCACCTTGTTCAGGTGAAGGAATGATGAAAAAACATAATTTGGCTAAGGAAGAATGGTCGGTTGAAAATATTGAATACTGTGCAGCTCGTCAAAAAGAAATTTTAAATGAAGCATATAAAGTATTAAAAAAAGATGGAATTTTAGTGTATTCAACTTGTACATATGCCAAAGAAGAAAATGAAGATGTTATTGCTTGGTTTTTAAAAGAACATGAAGATTTAGAATTAATGGATATTAATCTTTCTTTTGGTAGAAGTGGACTATCTATGGAAGAGTTTGATAGTACAAAAGTGCGTCGTATTTTTCCAATGGATAAAGGGGAAGGACATTTTATTGCCAAGATTCGTAAAACACAAGGAAGTTCTAATTCGCTACCAACGATAAAAAACAATAAAATTGACGATATTTCTAAAAAATTTTTAAAGGATCAGTTATATGAATTGTATCCTTATTACAATGTGATTGATGGTTCTCTATATTGTATGAATCGAGAATTTGTGAAATTTAAAAAAGTAAAATGCATTCGTCAAGGACTATATTGTGGTGACTTGATAAAAAATCGTTTTGAGCCTTCGCATGCTTTTTATATGACATACGATTTTAAAAATTTAAAACATAAAGTAGACGTGACATTTGACCAAATGAATGTTTTTATGCATGGCAATGTGATTCAATGTCCATGCGATAGAGGATATACTGCGGTATGTTATGATGGATTTCCGTTTGGCTTTGGCAAAAGTGATGGAAATGTAATTAAAAATAAAATTCCTAAAGGATTACGATTGATGGAGGGCTCTTCTTTATATGGAAAAGAATGAAATTTATAAATATGCGCAATTGGTTTTTGGAAGTATATTGTTTGCGTTAAGTGTTAATATGTTTGTAACACCTAACAGCATTAATACAGGGGGGATAGTAGGGATTGCTCAGTTATTTGATTATTATATTCCTCATAGTGCTTCGTTTGATTTAACAGGAATTATGAATGCGATTTTAAATATTCCTCTTTTTATACTAGCAGTTCGAACGATTTCAAAGCGGTTTTGTATTAAAACCTTGATAAGTGTTATGGTGCAAACTTTGACTTTATCACTTCTTCCTAAAGTGGCTTCTCCAGTAATGGAAGATTTATTGTCGAATTGTTTAATTGGAGCAATTATGGGAGGAATTGGAATTGGCTTTTGTTTAAGAAGCTCAGGATGTGCTGGAGGAATGGATATTCTAGGTGTGTATTTTTCCAAAACAAGACCAGGTTTTTCTGTAGGAAAGCTTTCTATTATGTTGAATGCAGTATTGTTTACGTTCTGCGCTTTTGAATGGAGTTTGGAAAGTAGTTTGTATTCCATTATTTATGTTGCGGTTATGTATTTTGTATGTGATCGAATTCATTATCAAAATATAAATATTGCGGCAACAATTTTTACTAAAAAAGAAGAACTAAAACAAGAAATTATGAGTCGCACGGGTCGTGGTGTCACTTATTGGAATGGAAAAGGAGCTTATACAGATAGTGATTTATTTGTGTTAGTAACTTGTTTAAATAAATATGAAATTCGTACGTTAAAGAAAATTATTGAAGAAGTGGATCCCGATGCTTTTGTGATTTTAAATGAAGGTTCAAATATTTCTGGTGGATTTGAAAAAAGACTATAATTGAAATTTATTGTATTTTATTGTTTTGCGCTTTATGTGATAAAAAATAATAAAACGATATTGTACTTAATATTGCTTTATGATATATTTTAGATGCAATCAGGAGGAACCAAAATGAAACTAGTTATTGACTCATCAGATATCGGAAAAATTAAAGAGCTTAATGAATTATTAAATGTAGCCGGAGTAACTACAAACCCAACAATCATTACTAAATCAGGTCGCCCAGCAGAAGATGTGATTCATGATTTAATTGAAGTTTTAAATGAAGATCAATTGATTTTTATTCAAGTTGTGAAAACAGACTTTGATGGCATTATGGAAGAAGCAAAATATATCAATTCTTTAAGAGAAAAGAATATGGTTGTTAAGATTCCAGTAACTCATGAAGGATTAAAAGCCATTAAAGAATGCAAAAAACTTGGAATTAAAACTTTGGCAACTGCTATTTATACAGCTAATCAAGGTTTTATGGCAGCTTTAAATGGAGCTGATTATTTAGCACCTTATGTAAATCGTATGGAAAACTTTGGTGATGGAATTGGTCAAGTTTGTGATTTATTAGATATGTTACGTTTAAATAACTTACCAACAGAAGTTGTAGCAGCTAGCTTTAAAAATACTCGTCAAGTTCATGAATTATTCAAAGCGGGAATTCAAAGTGTAACTGTTCCAGTAGATGTAGCTTTCAATTTAATTGATCATCCTGCTACAGAAAACGCCGTAGATACTTTCTCAAAAGATTGGGAAAAAGCCTATGGTCGTAATTCATTAGTATAGAAATAATAAATAATATTAAACCACTTACTTTTAAAAGTAAGTGGCTTTTTTTGTTATGGAATGTAATGAAATTAAATCTATTTTTTATAAAAGCTTTGCTCCAACAAAAGCGTAAATAGACATAATAATTAAGAATAGAAGACCATATGGAAGAATTTTTCCTAATAATTTGGCATCTTCGCCTTCTTTTTTTACTGAACTTAAAGCAATGGCAATGGATTGTGGAGACATCATTTTACCAGCTGCAACTCCCATTGAATTTAGAGCAACAATCCAATATGTATTAGCATTTAATGCTTGTGCCGCACTTGCTTGCACAGCTCCAAAGAATACTCCTGAACTTGTTCCTGAACCTGTTACAAAACATCCTAATGCTCCAATCCAAGGAGCGACTAAAGGATAGAACGGACCAGTAATACTTATCGCAAAGTTGGCAATGCTAGCAATCATTCCAGCGTATCCCATGACTTTGGCACATCCAAGAACAGAACACATTGTAATCATAGTAGCTTTCATTTGTTTTAACGTTGATATGAATACAACTTTAAAATCATTCCATGTAGCTTTTTGGATTTTGCCACCAATAAAAGCAGATAAGAAAATCCAAACTCCAGGGGTGTTGATCCATGCAAAAGTTAATGTATTTGGATTATCACCACTATAGAATTGTACACTTGAACTAAATTGTGATAAGGCACTATTGATTGGCGCAATTAATTTAGATGTTAATAATAAGAAAACAAAAATGAAAATAAAAGGTGACCAAGCAACTAGACAAGACTTAACATCAAGTTTATTTTCGTTTTTAGGTAAATCCATTTGATATTCTGGATTTGGTTTTACTTTTGATCCTAATAAAATTGTAACTAAAAGAGAGCAAACACTACCAACAACTACAGCAAGTTCAGCTCCTACAAAGTTTCCAACGATAATCATAGGAATGAAAAAACTAAGTCCTGAAGCAAGAGTTGGAATCCATACTCCTTTCAATGCTTTAAATCCTTTTCCTGTTGCGATAACAATAAGAATCGGACACAACATGATAAAAGGAGCTAGTTGAATTGCAGTGTAAAACGACAAAGTTGTGTTTTCTAATCCGATTAAATTTGCAAGCGTAACAGTTGGAATACCAATGGATCCAAATGGAGTTGGCACACCGTTGGCAATTAAGCAAACTAAACAAGAAAAAATAGGATTAAATCCCATTGCATATAACATTCCAGCAGGAATCGCAATCGCAGTTCCAAATCCTGCCATCCCTTCCATAAATCCTCCAAAACACCATGCAAGAATTAATACAAGAATTCGTTTGTCATTTGTCATTGAACTTAACATTTGTTTGATGACTTCCATTGCACCTGTTTTTAATGTCAGATTGTATGTAAACATCGCAGCTACGATTACAAGGATAATTGGCCATATTGCATTTGCGAATCCTTCTATGGTAGCAGTGACAATATTGATCATTGGCATTTTCCATATTGTGAAGGCTAAGACAATCGCAACAAGCAAGGATCCCATTGCAGCTTTATAAGTAGGCATTTTAAGAACAATCAATGCCAAAATGAGCCAGATAATAGGTAATAAACCTAGCAAAAAGTATAAAAAATTCATAACTTTTCTCCTCCTGTTTCAAATTATATCAAATTCTTCCTTTGTATCATAAAAAATCTTATTTTTTTAGAAAAGGAATTGGATTTTAAACCTAAATGTTGTAAGATAGTGGTACAAAGTAGCATTTTGTGTTGAATAGTGGGGGGTGAAACACATGTTCATGGGCGAATTTGAGCATAATATTGATCGCAAGGGGCGATTGATCATGCCTGCAAAATTTCGCGAAGAGTTAGGTGAACGTGTGGTCGTAAACCGCGGATTAGATGGATGTCTATATGTATATACAATGGCCGAATGGGAAAAAGTATATGCGAAATTATCTGCGTTGCCTTCAACCAAAAAAGATGCACGTATGTATCAGCGTATGATGTTATCCAAAGCATCAGAGTGTGAAATGGACAGTCAAGGAAGAATTTTGATTCCATCATCTTTAGTCGCTTTGGCTGGACTAGAAAAGGAGTGTCTGATTATAGGAGTTGCCAATCATATAGAAATATGGGCTAAATCAACTTGGGAACAATTAGAAGAAGAACAAGATGGTTTATTTGAAGAAGTGGCAGAAAATATAACAGATTTATTTGGTTAATTATGGAACATGTAAGTGTATTATTAAACGAAACAATTGATATGTTGAATGTGAAAGATGATGGTATTTATGTAGATTGCACACTTGGCAGAGGGGGCCATAGTAGTGCAATCTTGAAAAGGTGTAAAAATGGTCATTTATATGCAATTGATTGTGATCAACAAGCCATTGATGAAAGCAGCGAACGTTTATTAAAAATAGGTTCTAATTTCACTTGTATTCATAATACTTTTGAAAATTTAGGAAATATTCTTGATTCACTAGGAATTGAAGGTGTTGATGGTATTTTGCTTGATTTAGGTGTTTCTTCGCCGCAATTTGATGATGAAAAAAGGGGTTTCAGTTATCGAATGGATGCGAGATTGGATATGAGAATGAATCAAGAACAGGAATTAGATGCCTGGAAAGTGGTAAATGAATATCCGGTCAGTGAATTAACACGCATATTCAAAGAATATGGAGAAGATCCATTTGCGTATAAAATCGCTTGTAGAATTGAAAAAGTTCGTGAAGAAAAACCAATTGATACAACACTTGAATTAGTGGATGTGATTCGAAGTGCTTTGCCTGAAAAAGTTCTTCATAAAAAAGGACATCCTGCTAAACGTATATTTCAAGCAATTCGTATTGAAGTTAATCATGAATTAGATCAGCTTGCAGTCGTTTTAAAAGAGGGGTTAAAACGATTGAATCCACAAGGAAGAATGGTTGTAATCACATTTCATTCATTAGAAGATCGAATGGTAAAAAATGTGTTTAAGGAAGTTGCAGTTCCTAAAAAAGTGGACAAACGATTACCAGAATTAAGGATAGAAAAATTAGATTATCAATTAGTAAATAGAAAACCGGTTACGGCAACAAATGAAGAGCTAAATAATAATAATAGAGCACATAGTGCTAAGCTCAGGGGAATAGAAAGGATAGAGTGAGAATGCGAAATAATAAAAAAAATAATAAGAAAAGAAGAATAAGAAAAGATATGTGGATTTACTGCGTATTCGCACTTTCACTATTGGTATTCTGTCTAGCACGTTTTGGATTAAAATCATATAATATTACTTTACAAATGAAAGAACAGGAACTTGCAGCTGAGGTTAATCAGAAACAAGAAGCAGTAAGTGAGCTAGAAACAGAGGTCAATAATCTACAAAATAAAACTCGTTTGTTAGGAATGCTTGACAGTTCCGTAAAAGACAATCAAAATAATGTTTATATTATTGGAACAGAATAGATGGGATTGACACTAAATGAAACAAACGAATAAAGGAATTTATCGTATTATAATGGTTATGCTTGTAATTGGGACATTAGTGATTGCTAATGTTCTTTTTACCATGGTTACGAAAAAACATATATGGTCAGGTGAAAATGCTTTGAACTCACAAATTGCTTCAAGCATTATTGAAGAAAAAGTTCAAGGTAAAAGAGGGACCATTTATGATCGAAATTATAATGTAATTGCACAACAAACAGTGGCGTATACAATTGTAGCTACGTTGCCTTCATATGATTCAAAAGGAAATATTGATGGACCCTATGATGAGTCAGGAAATCCTGCTTATGTTGAAGATACAGCAACTACCGCTAGAGCGCTTGCAAAAGTATTAAAGAATACTAAGCGTAAAACTTTGCAGGCTATTTTGGACAATGCTATTGAAGATGGTTTGATGCAAACGGAATTAGGAACTGGAACAAAACGTATTTCAAAAGAATTAAAAGAAAAAATTGAAAAGTTGAATTTATCGGGGATTACTTTCAAAGACGATGTATCAAGAAGCTATCCCGTTTCACCTTTTTCATCAAATTTAATTGGTTTTGCGTCTTATGATGAAGATGCTCAGACTATTGTTGGAAAAATGGGATTAGAACAAAGTATGAATGATATATTATCAGGAACAGATGGTTTTGTGCGGTATCAACAAACTGTTTCAGGGTCCGTTTTACCTGGCACAATAACAGTTTATGAAGAAGCAACCAATGGCGATAATGTTGTTTTAACACTTGATTCCAATTTACAAGAAACTGTTGAAAGTGTTATGAAATCAACAATGGAAGATAATGAAGCTGAAAAAGCATGGTGCTGTGTTATGGAAGTTGAAACGGGTGAAATCTTAGCTTGGGCAAGTTATCCTACATTTGATCAAAATCAGCCAATAGAAATTCCAAGTTACACAGATAATATTAGTGAAATGAATTTTGAACCCGGTTCCGTCATGAAAGTAATGACATATGCTACAGCGATTGATACAGGGGTATTCCCAGAAAACACATATTTTAGAGCTGGTGAATTTAATTATATGTATGATACTACAACCGGAAAAATCAAACGAACAAGTGAACCGGTTGAAGGATTTCCTACGATTCGCGATGCCTTGGAAAAAGATTTTGGTACGATTACATTTGAAACGGGACTCGCTTATAGTTCTAATGTTGGAATTTGTGAGTTACTTGCCAATTATGTAAATTATGATGACTTTGAATCGTATTTGAAAGCATTTGGTTTCTTCCAGGCAACGGATATTCCTTATGTAAATGAAACAACAGGATGGGAAAGTATGGACACTGTCATTGATTATTTATCAACTGGTTTTGGACAATCGAGTTCAATTACAGTTCTTCAGTTGATGCAAGCGTATAGTGCTATATTTAATGATGGAAATATGGTTCGTCCTTATGTTGTTAAGCAAATAGAAGATGGAGATTCTAATGAAGTTATAAAAAATTATGATACGGAAATTACAGGAACGCCAATTAGTCAAGAAACCGCATCTAAAATGAAAGACTTGATGAAAGATGTATTAAAAGAAGGAGCAAGTGGAGCTCGCTTTGCAATTGATGGAGTTGACATGATTGCTAAAACAGGAACAGGTGAATACTACGATGAAGAAACTGGTACATATAGTACATCAATTTATTCTTCAAGTATTATGGCAGCTGCTCCGTATGATGATCCTAAAATTATGGTTTATTGGGGAATGCTAAGTCCTAATTATGTTAATTATTCGGCAAGTTACTTTCAATCTATTATGCAAGCGGCATTAATTGCCGAAGGAATTAGTGGTGGAGATACACAATCAGATGATGATGGAGGAGAAAATTGGTCTACGTATACAATGCCAATGTTGATTAATCATACAAATGACTATGTAACAAATAAGCTTCAAGGAATTGATGTACCTAGTATAGTGATTGGAAATGGGCAAAATATTGTAAATCAATATCCTAAAAAAGATTCCTTAGTAACAAGTAATGATCGTATTTTTATTTTGACAGATGGTTCGGATATAACAATGCCAAATATGACGGGTTGGTCTTATAAAGATGTAAAGGTTTTTTGTGACCTTGTAGGAATAGAATTCAGTGCTTCTGGTCAAGGTCTTGTAAGTGAACAAAGCATTGAAGAAGGAAAACAAATTCAATCGAATACGAAGTTAGAAGTAAAACTAAGTTAAAATAATAGAATTTCTACATTATTTGTGATATTTTATGTTATTATAGATAAGTAAAAAAAGGAGACGTCAAATGAGCAAAAAACAAGTATATGCATCATTAGAAATCGCAGATCAAGAGGTTCGTTTAGTCGTTCTTGAAGTTTTTGATGGAAGATACAATGTATTGAGAACAGAAAAAGCTGCTTGTTCAGGAATTGAAAATCAAAAAATTGTTGATGAAGCAAGCGTTGTTATGTCAATACGTGAAGTTATGACCAATGCACAAGCTGCTTTAGGCTACCGCATTGAAAGAGTTTTATTAGCTATACCAAGTTTGAAGGTACAAAGAAACAACCAGAGAGTTCATATACAAATTGAAGATGGTACTAGAACCATTAGATTGTTCCATGTCCAACAAGGATATAATAAAGCTATTCAAAGAAAAGCTTCAGATGAAGTTGAATTTGTGAATATGAACCGTATTATTTATGAAGTAAATGGTATGGAAACAAAGAAACTTCCATTGCAGGAATCTTGTGATGATTTTTATATGAATGTCGATTTATTATATGCTGATAAAGAAACAATCTATTCGTATGCTAAGTGTGTAGAACAAGCAAATTTAGAGATTCTAGATTTATGTCTTGATTCGTATGCCATTGCCCAACAAACGGCTTGCTTGGAAATGAGTTATGATCGCATGATGATCCAATTGGATTTAGAAGCAAATCACTGTACTCTTTCTGTGTTCTCTAAAGGTCGTTTGATGAATACTACTTCTTTAAACACAGGTTATAACTGGTTTACATCGGAGTTAAAAGAAAAGTACAATTTGAGTGACGATATTTGTTATCGTTTATTACAAAATTTATTCCATAGCGATGAATCAAAGGCATCTGATATTATTGTTTATATTGGACAAAATGATGAGAATCGCGTGGAAATTACAGAAAAAGAATTAATGGAATCTTGTATGCCAAAGATTCGTTCTTGGATTGCGCAAATTAATGAAACATGCGCACCTATTGTAAAACAATCGAAATCTCGTTATATTTTAACTGGACAAGGCTCTAATATTAATGCATTCAAAGAATTAACGGGTTCTTTTAATGCGGAAGCAATTGTATATCAAGAAACTTGTATGGGAGCTAGAGATGGAAGTTATGTTTGTGGTCTTGGAATGGTTTATGCATGGAAAGAAATCAATAAGATTCGCAGTATAGATAAAATCAGTCCAAACAACAATGAATTAGAAGCAAGTATTGATGCTATCAGCCAACAAAGCCATAAAGGTGATGGTGGTTTTACTAAGAAATTGAAAAATGTAATTTTAACAGAAAGGAAATAGGTGTAAATATGACAGAATTTAATCAAGTAGCTAATATTAAAGTATTTGGAGTAGGTGGTGGAGGTTCTAATGCCGTAAACCGCATGGTTGCCAGTGGAGTTAAAGGTGTTGATTTCTACATTGCGAATACAGATGTACAAGTAATGAAAAACTCACCATGTGAAAACAAAATTGTTTTAGGAAAAGACACAACTAAAGGATTAGGAGCTGGGGGAAACCCTGAATATGGACGTAAAGCAGCTGAAGAAAGCGAATCAGAAATTCGTGAAGCTGTAAAAGGTGCAGACATGGTTTTCATCACTGCAGGAATGGGTGGTGGAACTGGAACAGGTGCAGCTCCATTAATTGCTAAGGCAGCTCGTGAAGAAGGTGCTTTAACAGTTGCTGTTGTAACTCGTCCATTCACTTTTGAAGGTAGAAGACGTGCAAACAACGCAAAAGAAGGAATCGAAGAATTAAAGAAATATGTTGATTCATTCATTATTGTTTCAAATGATAATTTATTAGAAGTTATCGGGCGTAAACCAATTGAAGAAGCATTCCAAGCGGCTGACAATGTATTAAGACAAGGTGTGCAAACAATTTCTGATTTAATCGCGGTTCCTGCATTAGTTAACTTAGACTTTGCGGATGTTCGTTCTGTAATGGCTAATCAAGGTCGTGCTTTAATTGGTATTGGTATGGCAGAAGGTGAAGACAAAGCTATTTCGGCTGCTGAAAAAGCAATTCAATCACCTTTACTTGAATCACAAATTCATGGGGCACAATCTGCAATTATCAATATTACAGGTGGAGATAAAGTTAGTTTATTTGATGCACAAAATGCTGTGGCAGTTATTCAAGATGCTGCTGGTGGAGAAATTGACTGTATTTTCGGTATCGCCATTAATGAACAACTTGGGGATGCTATCATTGTTACAGTTATCGCAACTGGATTCGAAGAAACAAAACAAATCAAGAAAAGAGCAGAAGCTGCAGCTGCAAATCAAAAGACGTATGTTCAACCAAAAGTCGCAACAACAACTGGAGTTGTAACAAGCGTTGAAGATATTGATCAAGATGAAGAAATTCCTAATTTTTTCTTTAATCGCTAATAAATGATATGAATTGAACTTCTTAGGAGGTTCTTTTTTTTCTGATTATTAAGAAATAATTAATTATTTCCAATATTTTGGTCAAAATCATATTTTGAATTAAAAAAAAATGATATAATACAAACTACAATAAGGGGAGATAAACATGAAGAAATATCAAATAGGACAAATAATTTGTGTAATATGTATTGCTTTTTTTATGTTCACACAAATTCGTATACCAAAAGAATCCGGGGCTAATTTTGAAGTTGTTTCTCAGACAACAATTGCCAAAGTAGATACTTCAACACTTCAACAACAAGATAACCTTGAAATTAAGCAATTTCTTTCTTTAAATCCAGAGGAATATGAATCGATTGTGTATTATAAAGACACAGATGCTATGAAGGCAAGTGAATTTGTCATTGTAAAATTCAAAAATAGTGATCAAGCCAATCAATTTCGCAATTCCATTGATCAAAGAATAGAAAACCAACAAAAAGTATTTGATGGCTACATTGAAGACCAAGCATCTTTGTTGAAACAATCTATAGTAGATATACAAGGAAATTATGCTTTGTATGCTGTTTTGCCAAATGCAAAAGAAGTTGATGAAACGTTTTTGTCAGTAATATAGGAGGAGAATATGTCTTTTAATAGTTTATTATTTGTATTTTTATTCTTGCCTGTATCTGTAATTCTTTCTTTTGTGTGCAAGAATAATAATCTTTTTATTGTTCTTATATCGTTTTTATTTTATGCATGGGGAAACCCTATTTCATTAGTATTACTTATTCTTTATATTTTATTAAATTATTTTACGGCTCTTTCTTTTGAAAAAGCAGAAGGAAAACAAAGAAAAATTACTTTGATTATTGCGATTGTTGTACAAGTTGCTGTCCTATTTATATATAAATATTTAGATTTTTTCTTGCCATTTATCAAAGTTGAATTACACGCACCTATTGGATTATCGTTTTTCACATTTAGTTGTCTTTCTTATTTACTTGATGTTTATTTTGGAAAATGTAATGCACAACATAATTTAATTCGCTTGGCTTTATATGTATCTTTTTTTGGCAAAGTTACTATGGGTCCTATTGTGCAATACAATGAAATGGTAGATCAAATTGACAATCACCCATTCCAAATTGATTTATTTTGTGACGGCATTAAGAAACTTTGCATCGGATTAACGAAAAAAGTAATTTTGGCTGATTCATTATCTTTAGTACATATGAATTTAATGGAATCTCAAAGCGTGCTTGGCTCTTGGCTTCTTGCGATTACATACATGCTTCAAATTTATTTTGATTTTAGTGGATATTCCGATATGGCAATTGGAATTGGTGAGATGTTTGGATTTAAATTTAAACAAAATTTTAATTATCCTTATATCGCAACTTCCATTCAAGATTTCTGGAGACGTTGGCATATTTCTTTATCTCTTTGGTTTAGAGATTACATTTATATTCCTTTAGGTGGTTCAAGGGAAGGAAATAATAAATATATTCGCAACATCTTCGTGGTATGGCTTCTTACTGGTTTATGGCATGGAGCTAATTGGACTTTTATTGTATGGGGGTTATATTTTGCGGTTTTACTTCTTTTTGAAAAGTTTGTTTTGAAAAAGTTTTGGGATAAAGTGCCTAAATTTATATGCCATATTTATACATTATTTTTAGTGTTAATTAGCTGGATTTTCTTTATGAGTGATAGTTTATCATCGGCTTTCCAATGTATTTTACATATGTTTGGAATGCAAGCATCACTATTAGACTCAGTTGCTTTATTTAATTTGAAAAGTTCATTCATTTTATTAGTTATTAGTATATTATTTTGTCTTCCAATTCGAGATAAAATAGAATTATTTATTTGTTCAAAATGGAAACAAAAAGGAATGATAGGACTTGTAGTTGTTTACCTTGTTGTATTTTTAGTAAGTGTAAGTTTCATGATTTCAAGTTCATTCCATTCGTTTTTATATTTTGCGTTCTAGAAAGGAAATGAATATGGAAAAACAAAAGTTAATTTTATCACGGCTATTGATGCTTGTTATGATTCCTATCATTGTCTTGACTATGATTATAAATATTGTTGTACCTGACAAAAAAATAAGTGAAGTAGAAAATCGTTCTTTACAAAGTTTCCCGGCTTTTTCGGTTAATTCGTTATTAAATGGTGAATTTGAAAAAGATATGGGAAATTGGTTTAGTGATCAATTTGTAGGAAGAAATACATTATTGCATATTAAATATATCGTTAATAAAATGACGGGTGTTAAACAAATGGATAATGTGTTCTTGTCTTCTTCATTGATTGAACAAGCGAGTTCAGCTAATGCAGGACAATTGTCTCGTAATTTAGATAGTATTAATTCTTTTTATGCGAGTCATGCTAATTTGAATTTTCAATTTCTATTGATTCCTAATGCCGTAAGTATTCAATCAGATTTAGTTCCTAAATACGCATATACTGAAGATCAAAATCAACAAATGGATACCATTTATGGAAAATTAGATCAAAACATAAAAAATGTTGATGTTCGTTCCGTTTTGAAATCACATGCTGATGAATATTTATATTATAAAACAGATCATCATTGGACTAGTTTAAATGCATTTTATACGTTTCAAGAATTTGCAAAAGCATCAGATTTAGGGAAAGTTAAAAAATCAGACTATAATGTGTATCCAGTAAAGACAGATTTCAAGGGAACATTGGCAAATAAAACAGGTTCAGTGGGTTTAAAAGATACGATAGAAATATATGTACCAAAAGAAAATAGTGACTACATTTATACGAATACAGCAGCTTCGATTAAATCTCGTTCACTTTATTCATTAGAAGCATTGGATTCATCCAATCCGTATAATGTATTTTTAAGTGGAAATGCTCCATATGCCAAACTAGAAATGAATAATGACTCACAAAAACATTTGTTGGTTTTCAAAGATTCATATGCGAATGCGTTTATTCCTTTCTTAGTTCCATACTATCGTACTATTACAATTGTGGATCCACGATACTACTTTGATGACATTGAGAGTGTAGTTACTAAAGAATGTATTTCTGATGTTTTATATTTATATAATGCAAATACCTTTGTACAAGATACATCGCTTTCAGATGTATTAGGAGAATAGTATATGAAAAAGAAAAAAGTAATAGGAATTAGTATCGTTGTAATTGCTCTAATAATTGGATGTGTATGTTTTAATATGTTTTCACAGTCCAAAACAGATAAAGGAATTGCGTATTTGCAAGCACAAGAAAAATTAAAGGTAGAAGATATTCAAGAAGAATTAAATAAGAAAAAACAAGCTGAATTACAAAGTGCAGTTGAACAAGGAAATTTAGATGTATTTAGTTTAGTTGATGATTTTGTTTTTTATGGTGATTCTCGTGTAATGGGATACTATGTTTATAATCTATTAGATGCTAATCGTATTTTTGC
>JAQYFP010000063.1 GCA_028723085.1 Erysipelotrichaceae bacterium
GTCATTATCGTTCTGAGCGGATGTGGTCAGCTCCATCATCTTTTGCGCATATGTATCCCCATCAATTTCTTCGTCGGCATACTGTCTCATCAGCTCGTCAATCTGCTCCTTCAATTCTTCTCTGGTCATTTTTTCACCCCCCTTATAGTATGATATGATTGTTATCAATATATGTCTAAGATTTTATTTTTATTATTCAACATTTATTAATTAATTCCTTTTTAAATATAATTTTTTAATATTTTGATGTAATACGGACTTCTTAATTTTTCAACAGCTTCTTTTTCAATTTGGCGAACGCGTTCTCTAGTAAGTCCAATTACACTACTAACCTGTTCTAATGTCATTGGAATACCATCATCTAGACCATATCTCATTCTTAATATTTTTTCTTCATTTTCATTAAGATACTCTAAAATGTAATTAATAGCTTCTCTAAAAATTGACTGATTTGTCATATATTTCTTTTCTTGATTATAGTTGTCTATCATTTCAACATTATTTTGAATACAACTTATAAAAAAATCTATTTCTTCATGATCGTAGTACAACTTATTATCCTTTTGAGATATAAAACTAATCAATCCATCTTTATAAATTTCAACATCTTCAATACTTATTTTTTCATATTCTAAAAAATCATCTAAAAGTATCTTAAAGGCTCTCATTTTCTTCATGGTATTTTCTTTGAGACTTAAATAATTATTTTCGATAGTATAATTGTCTAATATATATCTTTTAACTCGGGTAGAAAAATAGTTATCAAAAGAACAATATTTATAGTAGTTATTATCCGGCTCTGGAAAAAAATAATTATCTATACATTTCATAAAACCAATAATTCCTAAAGAAAAAGTTTCATTAAGCTCTATTTTAGTTTGCTTAGTTACCTTATACGATATTTTTAATACACGTTTCAAATAAATATCAGCTAGATATTTCACGACACATTGTCTATCTTGTATCATTTCTTCATTTAAATATATCGATTCTTCTAGCTTTTCTGAATTTACATTTTTTATGTAGTATATTAGATTAATAAACTCAGGATATTCATTCAAGATTTCTTTATATAGGCGCTCATAATAATCATTGTTTTCATACTCTTTACGACATCTTTGAACTTTAATAACATCATCTAGACTTTCTTTTCTATCAAAAACATCCGAATAAAATTCTTCTAGAATCAAATCATTGAATAATTCATCTTCAATAAAAAACTGTTCCTCAAGAGATTTCGATGCCCTATTAATAATTCGATCATCTTCTGATATAACGCAAGGTTTTTTACATCCTTGAAATGCATAATCCATCCGTATATAGTATGTATTAAAATTTATTAAGTTTAATTTTTTCAAATTTCTGCATTTTTTAAACATTTTACTCATGTCTAACAAGTTATTTGTAGTGAATGAAGACAAATCCAAATATTCTAATTTCAAACACTTTTCAAACATACTATGCATAGATTTTACTTTTGATGTATCAAAATTAGATAAATCTAAATTACTCAAATTTTTGCAGTTGAAAAACATGTCACTCATATTTTCAACCTTGCTCGTATTTAAACAAACTATATTTAAATGTTTCAAAGAAGAACAATTTGAAAACATCTTTGACATATCCACAACTTTTGAACTATCAAATTTAGATAGGTCAAGCGAAATTCCACTAAAATTCTCAAACATACGATAACATGTAATATTACCTTTTGGGTTTATAACATTCTCTCCATCACCAATATAATGTAAATAGCCATATCCAGAATAATCGTATTTTATTTCAAAGTTAAGTGAATCATATTCTATACAGCAATTTCCATAAAATGTTCTCAAATTAATTAAAGTAATAAAGCCATCTTTAGAAAATATTTTCAAATTCGAACAACCGTCAAACACCTGCCCCACATTTTTCAATTTACAGCTTGATAATCCTGGAAAATAAAGTGTTTCTAAACAGTTGCATCCATCAAACATATAATCTATGTTTTCTACTCTTGAAGTATCAAAATTTGATAAATCTCGCATTTTAATATTATTACAATTGTAAAACATAGAATTCATATTTCTAATGTCTTGTGTATCAAACGAAGACAAATCAAGCGTTTCATTTTCACAGTCTTTAAACATCGAATAGCATGATATATTCCCTTTTGGATTTTTAATGTTTTTCCCATCTCCAATATAATGCAGATATTCAATCCGGTTCAAGTCACTCATTATTTCAAATTCAGTAATATCGTATTCAACATGTTGAATACCATAAAGTGTTTTCATCGGAGTTTTAACAATAATACTTTTCAAGCCACTTATCCCCTTTCTCAAATAAGTAAACTTTGCATAAAATAT
>JAQYFP010000064.1 GCA_028723085.1 Erysipelotrichaceae bacterium
ATCCATTTGACATTAAAAAATAATCGTTTAAACACTTTAAGCAATATGACAACATACAAATTAAAATCAGATTGTGGTTTTAAAGATATTCAAGAATTAAAGGCACATTTAAACCAAGAATTTTATGAATACAAAAACAATTTAGTTTTAAATAACTTTATAAACGATACAAACAAAAAAACAACCAACAGTTCTGATTTATACAAGACACAAAATGGTACAACATTAACAAATAAAAATTACACAAATTATGCCAATGAAATCAAAAAAGCAAGCGGTGACGAAGCAGAAGCGTTACGTGATGAAGCATTGCAAAAAATTGTAAAAGATTTTTCATCTGGAAATTTAACAGTACAACAAATGTTACAAGTACTAAACGCAATAGGAATAACACCTCAAAATTCTACAAGTAACGATGTTTACAATTATACTTTTAAATATGGAGATAAAGAATATAACGTAACTTGCAACAAAGATGCGGCAAAAAGTAGTGTTGATAATAAACAAGTCAAGACTTACACATTAGACGAATATAATGCTTTACCGGAAGCAATAAGAAGCAAATACTTGGTTGCTACAGCGTCAGTAAATGGACAAGCTACAATGTTCAGACTTGCTGATGGAGTTTCTGAAAGCACTTTTGAAACAGCTCTTACAGCTACAGATAAAAATGATAGAGATGCCATTGTTAAACAATTTGGAGTTAGCAATGACAAGGATTTCTTTAGTGCTAAAAATTGGAGTTCTGACGATACAAAATCAATGAGTAAAATTGCTGGACATTTGGCTTACTATCTACAAACAAATTCTGAAGCTAAGGAAATGTTAAAAGGTTATGAATCAGTATTAGATACTCCTGTTATATTAAATTTAATAGTAATGAATAATATTGAAAATGCAAAATCTGCTACTTCTGAATATGAATTAATTCAATCATCATTAAAAGATTTATCAAAATATATTGATAATCTTAAAGGTTTAGATAAGACAAGTGATAAAGTCGGAGCAGAAGTAACATCAGCATTTGCCATGAAAATGGGCATTAATGCAAATGACATAGAAAATAATGAAACTTGTGCTCAACTAGAAGTATTTGTACATACCTTAGTAAGCGAAAACGATGTTAATAAATTCAAAGAAGAGTTTATGAAGTTTATTCAAGCTACACCAAAGGATAAATTGGCATCGAATTTTAGCGAAGCATTAAGCGAATATGTAAACAAAAATGTTGATTCAATGACTAATCCATTAGCTCAACTTGATTCAAGTATTTTAGCAACTGAAATGGCCAAAAAAACATCATCTGCTGTTTCTGACATATTAGAATCTTATTCATCTACTTTTGAAGATCTTTTAAATAAAACTCTTGAAGACTTAAAAGATGTAAATATCTTAGATGAAAAAGAATTTAACTCAAAATTCAAAACTTTATTAAAAGAATTATATCAAAATGATGATGAATTTTTTAAAGAAGATTTAGACGATATTTGTTCATCATTAGGTCTTACAGATAAAAATGCTGTTGATGCGGCTACTAATTCTATATTAAATACCATTACACAACTTACTTATAATGGGTTATTAGAAAGTTGCAAAGAAGCGTTTAATTTTAAATCTAACGATGAACTTGTAAGTAAATTTGACGGTCAAACTTTTGGTAATATTACATCATTTGTTGAAAAAATGTATGCCTCTTCAGCTCCTACAAGAGCTAAAGCAATGTCAAGAGCTAGAAGTGCAGGTAATGTTAAATCGCTTACATCTAGTGTTTTTTCAAAAGCACAAGAAGTAATTGACAGATATTTAAATGACAGTGGTAAAGGACTATTTGAACAATCTTCAGTTGCTTTAATACACAATGTATATGAAAATGAAATGAAGGATCCAAAATATAATGATCCAAGACAAAACAAACAAGAAAGAGTAGTACAAGTTGCAGCAGCTGGTACTTACGAAGTTATCAAAGAATGTTGTCCAGCTATCGATAAGTTTGATTCAGCTGTAAATAAAGGTATAAACACAGTACATGAAACATTAAAATGGGCTGGCGTAAATGGTGGCTTAGGAGAAAAAGCTGTTGAAGAAATAAATAACAATGGTGGATTTGTTAATACGATTATTCACGACGTAATAGAAAGTGCATATAAGCCTTATGAATGGAACGATGAAAAAGAACTTCCTGATTATTGGGCAACTCATCAATTTATTTATGATCAAGTTGAATTAACGGTTGTAAATGAACATGAATATTGGGTAAACAATGAAAAATATGATACCCTTGA
>JAQYFP010000065.1 GCA_028723085.1 Erysipelotrichaceae bacterium
TCTTGCACTTTGGCCTCCAAAGCTAAAGCGTCTTTCAATTGTTTTATACATTTCATCAATGTTGTCGTCTAAATCACCAAAAAACAATGATGATTCACTCGAAATGTCATATACATATTCCCCAGGATTCGCACATAATTCCACAACTTGTCCTTGATCAACGATAATCATACATTGACCATCGGCTACAGCTATAATGGATCCATTTGAAATAATATTATCGTTTTTTCTTTTGGAAGTCCCTTTTCTTACTAATACATTATTGGGAAGCGAATCACAATAAAAATAATCTTTAAATTGATCCGATAAAACACTAGAAGCAGAATACATTGCTTTTTTAATTAATCCCATATAAAGCCCTCCTAATGCATTTATTATACCAAAAAAAAGACATCTTTCGATGTCTTTATAGATTAGTTATTGATTAATTTGTCTTCTTCGTTGTTCCAGCTATATAACTTACGAATTTCTGCTCCAACCTTTTCTGCAGGATGTTCAGCAGCTAATTTACGCATAGCCTTGAAATGTACTTGACGACCAGCTGGTGACATATCCAATAAGAACTCTTTCGCAAATGTTCCATCTTGGATATCAGATAAGATTTGTTTCATAGCTTTCTTAGTGTCTTCTGTAATGATCTTTGGTCCTGTAATATAGTCACCATATTCAGCAGTATTTGAAATTGAGTAACGCATTCCAGCAAAACCTGATTGATAAATTAAATCAACGATTAATTTCATTTCATGAACACATTCAAAGTAAGCATTTCTTGGATCGTATCCAGCTTCAACTAATGTTTCAAATCCAGCTTGCATTAATGCACAAACACCACCACATAATACAGCTTGTTCACCGAAAAGGTCTGTTTCTGTTTCTGTACGGAAAGTTGTTTCCAATAAACCAGCACGTGCTCCACCGATACCAGCACCATAAGCCAATGCTAAGTCCCAAGCTTTACCAGTCGCATCTTGTTCTACTGCAACTAAGCAAGGTGTACCTTTACCTGCTTGATATTCAGAACGAACTGTGTGTCCAGGTGCTTTAGGAGCAATCATCGCAACGTCTACATTCTTTGGTGGAACGATGCATCCATAATGAATATTGAATCCATGCGCAAACATTAACATGTTTCCTTCTTCCAAGTTTGGTTCAATGTCTTGTTTGTACATATCAGCTTGTTTTTCATCGTTGATTAAGATCATGATGATATCAGCTCTTTTAGCAGCTTCAGCAGCTGTATAAACTTGTAAACCTTGTTTTTCTGCTTTAGCCCATGATTTAGATCCTTCATATAAACCAACAATTACATTGCATCCAGATTCTTTTAAGTTTAATGCATGGGCATGTCCTTGTGATCCATATCCAATAATTGCGATTGTTTTTCCATCTAAGTATCCTAAATTACAATCTTGTTCATAAAAAATTCTTGCTTCAGCCATTATATTTTCCTCCTAAGTTGTCTAACAACTAATGGTTAACTTGTATGACAAGTATAATATTGATTTTCCTTTTTGTCAATCACTATTTGAGAATAATTGCTCTGTCCAAGCTGCATGATGTAAATGAATCGTAACGGCACTTTTTAAAGCAGTGGCGTCTCTTTTTTCAAGAAAATTCATAATCATAATATGGTCTTTATACGCATCTTCGGCAATCACATCTAAATTAATTTTTAAGTCAAATGTCTTTTCAATGGTTTCATTCACAATCGGTAAAAACTGCACTAAAAAATCATTATGACACGCTTTAATAATAGCTCCATGAAAAGCCGTTTCTGATGCGACACGTGCTATACTTGTAGGTCCTTTTAATATTTCTTGTTGGCATATATTTCCTAAACGAAGAATTTATTTAATTTCTTCATTGCTTGCCCTTTTACAAGCTAAAGCTGCTGCTTCGGGTTCAAATATTAAACGTGTTTCATATAAATCTTTTAAAGTTACCTTAATATCTGGACTCGTAGAAAAAGTAGTTTCAGCTACTTGATTTAATTGCGATAAAACAAACGTTCCATTTCCTCTTTGAACTTCTAACATACCTTCCGCTACAAGTATGCGAATAGCTTCACGTAACGTAGAACGAGAAATGCCGTATTGATCTGATAACACATTTTCATTTGGTAATTTTTCACCCGGACAATATTTACGATTATTAATGTCTTCTTTTATTTTATCCGCGGTAATTTGTGCTAAACTTCTTTTTTTCATGCTAACACCTAGTCCAAAATCGATTGATTAATTTTCTCGTATTCAACAAATTGCTTAGCCGTACGAGCTGAGCGTCCATTGTTTCGAATCGCAAAGGCTTCTGCTTTCACTTTCAATTCATCATCACTTAATTCTAAGCCATATTCTTTGGCATATTGTTTAACAATATCTAAATACAAATTTGCACCTGGTTTTTGGAAAGTAATTGTCAAGCCAAAACGAGCTGCTAAAGACATTGTTTCTTGAATCGTATCATTGCGATGTAATTCATCACCGGCACGATCTGAGAAGTTTTCTTTCATGAAATGACGACGATTACTTGTCGCATAAATTACGATATTATTTTTATTTGATGTAGTTGATCCTTCAAGAATATTCTTAAGAGCAATATAATCATCATCATTACTTGAAAAACTTAAATCATCAATAAAAATAATAAATTTTAGAGGATTGTTGCTGATGGTTTCAATAATTGAAGGAAGAAGCGCAATTTGTTTTTTCTTAACTTCAATTAAACGAAGACCTTGATCATGGTATTCATTCACAACCGCTTTAATTGTTGAACTCTTTCCTGTTCCTGCATCTCCATATAAAAGCGCATTATTTGCTTTCATTCCTTGTAATAAAGCCAATGTATTTTTAATCAATAAAGAACGCTGTTGCTCATATCCTGTCATATCTTTTAAAGATTGTGCATCTGGATGTTTAATTGGAAATAATCCTTGTGAGTTAATTCCAAAGACATAATACTTCGCAAAGATTCCATATCCTTTTTTAGGAAGATCAATAATACGTTTTTCATAGTCTTTTACTAAGTCATATGATGTATTTTCCCATGTTGGATATTCAATATTCATACCCAAACTAAATTCTTCACTCTTTAAATCACAAAGCTTTTGAAGAATGTTTAACTCACGCTTTAAGCTTTGTTCCATCACTCCTGGAATACTTTTATTTTCTGCTTTTTTTAATACATAGATATTTTCATCATTCATAACCATTTTATATATGATATCGGATAAATTAGCTCCTTGGTCATAAATTGATGCACATAATTGACAATAATATTGTGAATCATCAATTGTTTTAAGAACAAGTTGTACTGTTTTATCTTCTAAAATGCGATGAAAAATCACCAATGTCTTCAATTCGCATTGAAATTGTTTTAAATCCATTCTACATCCCTCCAAAGCCATGGTATAATTATACCACGATTTTACTAGGAGGATATAACATGTTAACAATCGATAAAGTATATGATGCCAAAAACGTATTAAAGAAAATCGTTCATAAAACAAATATTATTCCTGCCACAAATATACATGCCAATAATAACATTTATCTAAAACCAGAAAACCTTCAATTAACAGGTAGTTTTAAAATCAGAGGTTCTTACTACAAAATCAGTAAACTAACAGAAGAAGAAAAAGCCCATGGAATCATTGCAAGTTCAGCTGGAAACCATGCCCAAGGTGTTGCACTATCTGCTCAAAAAGCTGGAATTCCATGTACTATTTGTATGCCAGATAGCTCACCTATTTCTAAAGTAGAAGCAACCAAAAGTTATGGTGCCAATGTTTGTTTGGTAGAAGGAGTCTATGACGATTCTTATGAAGAAGCAATGCGTCAATGCAAAGAAAAAAATCTGACGTTTATTCATCCTTATGATGATGAAGATGTCATTGCCGGTCAAGGAACCATCGGACTTGAAATCCTTGATCAATTAGATAATGTAGATGCCATTGTCGTTCCAATTGGTGGTGGAGGACTTATTAGTGGAGTTGCCTTTGCCGCTAAGAATTTAAAACCTAGTATTAAAATTTATGGTGTACAAGCAGCTAATGCTGCTAGTATGTATGAGTCTTTTAAACAAGGAAAAAACATTGCTCTAGATCATGTAAATACATTTGCCGATGGAATTGCAGTAAAACACCCTGGTGTAAATACATTTGAAATCGTTAAACAATATGTAGATGACATTGTCACTGTAAGTGAAGATGAAATTGCGGCTGCTATTTTAACTTTAATGGAAAAACAAAAATTAGTTGCTGAAGGAGCAGGTGCTGTTTCTGTAGCCGCTGCTATGTTCAATAAACTACCAATCCAAGGTAAAAATGTAGTTTGTGTAATTTCTGGTGGAAATATTGACATCAATATTATCGATCGCGTTATGACTCGTGGTTTATTATTAAGCGGACGTAAAACAAGCTTTACGATTGCACTAACAGATAAACCAGGACAATTATTAGGTGTTTCTAAAATCATTTCTAGAAATGGTGGAAACGTTGTTGCTATTGATTATGATAATGGTGATCCTGAAATGGCCATTACTTCTTGTTTCTTAAAGATTACAGTAGAAACAAGAAATCATGAACATATTGAAAAAATCAAAAATGACTTAATTGCCAATGGCTTTAATGTTGTTCATGAACGTGTATAACAAAAAAGGGCTCTAGAAAATTCATTCTAGAGCTTTTATTTTGATAAATATGCTTTTAATTCATCGATGCGTTTTAAAGTATCATGATATCCTAAAAAATACCAGTCCCCTAATTTTTCAATGTCACTTTCTAATCGTGATATTTCTTGGTTAATAGATGGTGAAAGTACAAATATACGACCTTCTTTTTCTAATTCATCAATTTTGTCACAACTTTCATTATATTCTTTATTCATATTACGCAACGCATTTCTTAACTTAGGATACAAAGGATAGCGAACATCAATCATCGCATTCATTTTTTCATCTTCACTTTTACGATATGAATGATGTCGCGTTTTCACAACAATTATTTTTTCATAGCCTTCATTGATTGCCCAATCAACGGGAATATGATTACAAATTCCTCCGTCTAAACAAGGAATTCCTTCTACATCAACCATATTTGATACAAAAGGCATGGAAGCCGAAGCTTGAATAGCTTTTTCAATATCTTCACATTTACCTTTCTCAAAATATACAGCTTCTCCTTTTTGACAATCACAGGCAACCGCTACAAAACGTCTTGTCTTTCGATCAAAGAACATTCGATCAAAGGGTTCTTCTTTTAAAGGCCCTAATACATAATCAAAGCCAACTAAGCCTTTATTGTGAATCACTGTTTTAGGTCCTGCAATATATTCTGAATCAAAGCGATGTGATAAATTAAAGCGAGCGGCTCTTCCAATTTGTCCTGATACATAATTGTATCCATTCATAGCACCAGCGGATACTCCAATTGTACATTCCATATTAATATCATTTTCCATCAAAGCATCTAAGACACCTTCTCCATAGACAGCTCGAAAGGCGCCTCCCTCACAAACAATACACCCTGGTGTAATATTCATTGAGGCGTGTCCTTGTGGAATTTGATTCATTTTAGAATATATTTTTTCCATCATTATTCAAAAGGGAAACGAATATCTAAGTTCAATTCATCACGAATTTGTTTATATTCTTCTTGTACAGCTTCCGTAATAGGAACACCCTTATCTTTACGTTCTTGCCATACATCCCATTCTTTTTCTCCTGCCGTATAAATACGATCTTGATCTGGTGCTTTTTGTGAATTACGTAATTCTCTTAAGATATCTCCTGTTGTCTTTTTAAAGGATTCAAGTCCCATAAACGCTTCGGTATCAATGGCCATAAAGAAATGACCTAAATGATATGGACGAATGGAACCATCTTCATTTTTTCCTTCTAATGCTTTAAGGAAAATACCACCTTGTAAAGCGGCACTTAAAATCTCAACAACAGTCGCATATCCATATCCTTTATATCCACCCATTTCTTCTCCAAATCCACCTAGAGGGGCTAATGCTGCTTTTTCACTTCGAATGTCTTTAATGATTTGTTTTGAATCTGTCATAATGTTTCCATCACGGTCAATCACTAAACCATATGGTGTATCATGTCCAATACGAGCATAGTATTCAATTTTTCCATTTTGAATTACGGATGTTGCACAATCTAATGTGAATGGAAATTCTTCATCTGTAGGCATTGAAAAAGTTAATGGATTGGTTCCTAACATGTTTTCAACTCCGAAAGTTGGTGCAATACTAGGTCTTGCATTTGTCCCACAAATACCAATCATTCCTTCTTTACTAGCCATTTCCGCCCAATAACCAGCAATTCCAAAATGAGAACTATTACGAACAGCCACCATTCCCATTCCATATTTATGTGCTTTTTCAATACACATTTCCATAGCTTTTTTACTTGCGACCATTCCCATTCCATCATTGGCATCAAGAACAGCCGTAGTTGGTGTTTCTTTTAAAACATCAATTTTAGTAACAGGATTTAAAATTCCTTTTTTAATACGATCTAAATAAATTGGTTTAAAACGATTACATCCATGACTTTCAATTCCTTTACGATCTGAATCCAATAACACATCTGTACATAATTTCGCATCTTCTTCAGGTACTCCATATTTCACAAATGCTTGTGTCATAAATGATTCCATTAATTCCCATGAAACATAGGGTCTATTATCTTTATCTTTTAACATAACTTACGCCTCCGTTTTTATTTTACCATAAGAAAAGCTTTAGCATGGTAACTAAAGCTTAGATTTGTATAAATTATGGGGTAACCAAAATCTTTTGGGGGCAAATTTTTTAGGGACGAATTTTGGGGTTTTGCCAAATATTTTTGGGGT
>JAQYFP010000066.1 GCA_028723085.1 Erysipelotrichaceae bacterium
AGTCATTGAGCTAACCCTCTACTTCATCTCTTGATAATGCTTCTCTATTATAGCAATTAATTTTTATATTTCAACTATAAAAAAAAGGATTTTATACAAATCAATTTTATTGTCCAAAAAAATCAATTTCTTTATTTGGAATTAATTTTTGCTTTCATTTGTCTAAATTCATCTAAGTCTAAAGTACTGGAAATCCATACAATCCATAATAAAAATTCTAGAATCAAAAAATTCATTTTATTTGAAATTTTAAAACTAAATAAAAATGGTATTGTAACAATCATAGCTATCAAAACTAAAATGAGTTTTTTGACTAAAGAAGGAATCAATTTCATAAAAACGTCTTCTACTTCTTGGTAGGTAATATTTTGTTTATTGGGACAAGAATCATAGAATCCTTGGCTAAAATTTTTGATAAAGTCTTTCATATGTATACTATACCATTTTTTTGGTAATGTGTGAAATTATGGTAAAATTTGACATTTTCTTAAGAATTTGTTAAGGTTTCAGTGTTGTGTGCTCAAATTATAGACAATTTGCACATGCAAGGAGGTAAAATATGAACAAAAAATTCATAGCAGCGCAAATCGCGTTATGTAATTCTCTACTAGTATTTACTTGTCCAATACATGCCAACGATGTTACACCTATAACACACAAACGACAAGAAACTATGATGTCTGTTGTTGATGAGAATTTTTCTCAAGATTTAAGTGATCTTGAATATATCAAAACAGATGAAAATGTACATTACTTTGAAAATAATATTTATTCCGTTAAAGTAAATGAAAAAGAAGATCAAACATACTCAGCTACAATTTATGTAAAAAGTATCAGCCCTTTCTTAGCAAAATTAGGTTTTCCTGCTTATTCATTGGGATCCATTGAATTTGATGAAACAGTTTTTGATACCCAAGCGCCTGTAATCGAAGTTGAAGATGAAATTGTTACGGAATTAGCTCAAGAAATTGATTTTGATGAAATAATTTCTGTAACAGATAATGTTGATACTAAATTATCTTATACAATTGATACAGAAGTTGACTATTCTAAAGAGGGTTCTTATCCTTGTATCATTTCTTGTACAGATACTGCGGGAAATGAAACAAAAAAAGAAATTACGATTAAAGTAAAAGACGAAGCTTTTTATCAAAGAATTGCGGATGCAGCTTTAGCTCAACTTGGTGTATATCAAGATTGTACAATGTTGGTCACAAATTCTTTAAAAGCTGTTGGTATTAATTTCCATGGCGCTCCATATGCTTATTCAACATTAGGAGAATGGACAGATAATCCGGTTCCAGGCGATATTTGTATTTATCAAGGGCATGTTGCTTTATATATCGGAAATGGACAAGCTGTTCATGGTGGATGGCTTGGTAATCAAACAGTAATAAGCACAGTTGCTTGTACAAATCCATTTATTGGTTATATTCATGTTAATCATTAAAATAAAAAAGGGTGATTCATTCATTTGAATCATCCTTTTCTATTTTATTAAATAACTTTTTAAAGAATAATAGTCTGAAAAGCCCATAAAGAAAGATACAAGCTCCAATCACGATGCAAGGTGTATTTTTCTCAATGAGACCAAATACACCAATCACAACGCCTAAACCAGCTAATTGAAGCTGGTTTTTAAATAACTTTTGTTTTTCGTTCATTTCCTAACAAACTTTTGATCCATTTTTCATTTCTTTTTCTGGTGAAACTACACATAAACTCTTCTTACCACCATCGGCACTTAAAATCATACCATTTGATTCTAGGCCACGAATTGTTGTTGGTTCTAAGTTAGTTACAGCCACAACTTGTTTTCCAACCATTTCTTCTGGTTTATAGAATTTGGCAATTCCACTGATAATTTGTCTTGTTTCGTCTCCAAAATCAATTTGGAATACCAATAGACGATCTGCTTTAGGATGTTTTTCACATTTTAAGACAGTTCCTACTTTTAATTCCACTTTCGAAAAATCATCAATAGAGATTTTTGGTTCTTCTTTTTTAGGTTGTTCCTTTTGTTTATTGAACTCTTCCATGAATTTTTTCTCATCAATACGAGCAAACAATGGTTTAGGACTTTCACATACTTTACCATTTACTTCTAATTGACCAAATGTTTCAACTGTATCAAAATCACGGGCTTGAGTACCAATCATATCTAAGATTTTATCCGCTGTTTCTGGTAAGAAACTATGAAGTAATACAGCACAAATACGAATGGATTCTAATAAATTATATAAAACAGTTGCTAAACGATCTTTCTTATCTTCATCTTTTGCAAGCGCCCATGGCATAGTTTCATCAATGTATTTATTTGTTCTTCTTAATACTGCAAAAATTTCATCTAGGGCATCTCCTACTCTGAATTCATCCATTTTCTTAGTGACTTTAGCTAAAGCACTTGTTGCCATTTCTTTTAATTCATCATCAACGCTTTCACATACATTTGGATTTGTGATGACACCATCAAAATATTTATTTGACATTGAAATTGTACGTTGAACTAAGTTTCCTAAGATATTAGCTAAATCCGAGTTAATACGTTCGATAACTAATTCCCATGTAATTGTTCCATCTTGTGCATATGGCATTTCATGTAAACAATAATAACGAACTGCATCTACACCAAAGTGTTCTACTAAATCTTCTGCATAAATTACATTTCCCTTTGATTTAGACATTTTGCCGTCACCAATCAATAACCAAGGATGCGCAAATACTTTTTCAGGAAGTGGTTCTCCAAGTGCCATTAAGATAATAGGCCAAATAATCGTATGGAAACGTAAAATATCTTTTCCAATAATATGAGTTCCTGGCCAATATTTTTTATACATTTCCGAACTATTACCTTCTGCATCATATCCAAGTGAAGTGATATAGTTTGATAAAGCATCAATCCATACATAAACAACATGTTTATCATCAAAATCAACTGGTACACCCCAAGTAAATGAAGTACGAGAAACACATAAATCTTGTAGTCCTGGTTTAATAAAGTTGTTAATCATTTCATTTTTTCTTGATTCTGGTTGAATAAAATCAGGGTGTTCATCAATATATTGCATTAAACGATCTGCATATTTTTGCATATTAAAGAAATAAGCTTCTTCTTTAGCTGGTTTAACAGGGCGTCCACAATCTGGACAACATCCATCTACTAATTGTGATTCTGTCCAGAAACTTTCACAAGGTGTACAATACATTCCTTCGTAATATCCTTTATAGATATCCCCTTGGTCATATAATTTTTTGAAAATCTTTTGTACTTGTTTTTCGTGTTGTTCATCTGTTGTACGAATGAAATAATCATAGCTTACATTCATTAAATCCCAGTTTGATTTAATTTTGGCAGCAGCATCATCAACATATTCTTTAGGTGTAATTCCTGCAGCTTTTGCTTTTTCTTCAATTTTTATTCCATGTTCATCTGTTCCTGTTTGAAAGAAAACATCATATCCTTGGGCTCTTTTAAATCTAGCAATTGCATCGGATAAAATAATTTCATATGTATTTCCAATATGAGGTCGCCCTGAAGCATAGGCAATTGCGGTTGTTAAATAATAAGGTCCTTTATTTTCCATTTTTTTCCTCCTAAAATAAAAAAACTTTCATCCAAGGACGAAAGTTCGCGGTACCACCTTAGTTCACATACACTCAGTGTATGCCTCAATCTGTTAACGCCAGCAACGTCTTTTTCTAATTATTCGAAAAAGAAGCTCAAAGTCCATATTCTTACTTCCTTTGATACGAATTTTCACCACACATTCGCTCTCTACAATCAAACAGAAATAATACTCTTCTTATCTTCGCTTTAGTATTATACGATAAATTCAAATCTTGTTTCAACCTTAATTTGCTTGATTTGTCAATATTCTTACTAATTGAAGTCCTTTTTCAGGACAATGTGTTTGTCCTAAATGACGATCTTGTTTTGTTGGTCCATGATAATCTGAACCACAAGAAATCAATAATTTATTATTCATCGCAATCTTCAATAACGATGAAATTGTTTCTTCTTGAACACATGGTGAGAAACATTCAATTCCATCAATTCCTTTGTCAACAATCTTTTGAATTGTTTCATCATCAATATAATCCATATGCCAACTAGCTAAAACACAAATACCACCGGAAATATGAATCGCTTTGATTACATCTTCTAAACGTGGATATTTTCCTTTAACGTAACAAGGCCCACCTTTTCCAAAGATATGGAATTTAAATTGTTTCATAGCTTCATTTATATTATCAGTTGAATCAATGTATTTTTTCACAAATGAAAGTGAACGCACACGTTCATTATTGAATACCATATTTGTTATATCTGTAGCCGTAATGGTTTGGAAACGACTTGTTTCCATTAATGAATTAACATCAATCGATACCCCTGAATATTCTTCAAATTTTTTGACACGAAGAAGTGAATTTTCTTTTTCACGTTTTAAAGAAGCTCTTTCTAAGGCATCAAAAATTTCATGTTCCCAATCAATGTAATATCCTAATACACGTACTCTTAAATCACCATACTGGGCATCTAATTCCACACCTGGAATATATTGAATTCCATAAAGACTGGCAAATCGTAAAGCAGCCGCATTTTGTCTTGCACAGTTATGATCTGTAATTGAAATGGTTTCTAATCCTAATTCTTTTGCTTGTTTGAAAATTTCCTCAACATCATAATATCCATCGTCGCTATAATTTGAGCGAATATGAAGATCAATTGGACAAATTTCTTGTTCTTGTTTTGCTTGTTCAAAACAAATATTCACTTCTGGTTCATAGACTAGATGAAGTCCTAAAATAACATCCACAATGGTTTGTTGGTTAGGCATAACTAAAGATACAATTCCATTTAATAACCACCAAGCAACAATACCAGCAGTTTTAAATAAATATCCAAACAACATTAAGGGAATTCCCATTCCAATGGCTTGTCTTAATAAAAGAGGAAGCCCTTCTACAATTTGGTTTTTGCGATTCACAATTCGCATATCCAAGAATTCGCCACCAAATGTAACTCCTTTTGTTTTCGTTGTGAACAATG
>JAQYFP010000067.1 GCA_028723085.1 Erysipelotrichaceae bacterium
TAAAATTAAAATACATATTTCTATTAATTTTAAGAGCTTGATTAAATTCATAAACTTCTGGCATTTGATTGATATCCGTTGTGATTACCAGTAAGTTTTTACCTTGTATAGGATAGATAAATAAATCTTCGCTTGCTTTCATATAATAAGAAATAACATCAGATTCAATATTCATTTTTAAGGTATTAGGATAAAAATGAATATCCTGATTCTTAAAATCTTTTTCTCCGTATTTTAAAAAATGTGCATCTAATATATTTATAATCATAATTCCCTTTCTTATAGAGAAAGTATACATCTTTGAAAAGATTTATGAAACATCTTTTGTAAATTTATGTAAATTTTTAAATAATTGTTGAAAATTATTTTCTTGTTGTGTAAACTATAGTAAACCGATGATACGGAGATAAAACAAAAAGATGTATTGATAGAGAATCTATGATGGTGGAAATTAGATAATGGCAATTTTGTAAATGGACCGTGGAGGGCATAGAGGAAATGATAGTATTCTATGACGTAATACACACGTAAGTTGTAAGGAATATGATAGTATTCTAAAAGTGTACAGGAAACTGTAAAACAAGGTGGCACCGCGGGTAGCATATCACTCGTCCTTGATGATTTCATTAGGGACGAGTTTTTTGTTTCTAATGATCACAAATGAAAGAGAGGAAACAAAATGAAAAAATTTTCTAAGGCTTTATTAGCCACAGCTATGAGTGTTAATTTATTTGCTTGTTCAAGTGATGTACAAAATGAAAACACCTACAAAATTGGAATTTGTAACTATGTTGATGACGCTAGTTTAAATCAAATTGTTGCCAACATCGAGAGCCAATTAAATGAAGTGGCCAAAGAAGAAAATATCAATTTTGAAATTGATATTGAAAACTGTAATGCCGATTCAACTGTACTTAATCAAATTATCACCGATTTTATTACCGATGAAGTTGATTGTATGGTTGCAGTTGCGACCCCTGTTGCTATGGCAATGCAAAGCGCTACTGAAGATAATCACATTCCCGTTGTTTTTTCAGCTGTATCAGATCCCGTTGGTTCACAAATTGTAGAAAGCTTAGATAATCCTGGCAGCAATCTTACCGGAACAAGTGATTATTTAGATACAACGAATATATTTAATTTAATATTTGAAGCAAATCCAGACGCTACCAAAATCGGTTTGCTTTATGATGCCGGACAAGATTCTAGTACAAACGCCATTAAAAGCGCTAAAGAATACTTAAATAAAAAAAATATTGAATATGTTGAAAAAACAGGAACAACCACAGATGAAGTCAAACTTGCTGTCGATGCCTTAATCCAAGAAAATGTTGATGCCATTTTCACTCCAACTGATAATACCATTATGACAGCAGAATTATCTATTTATGAAACTCTAATTGATGCCAAAATTCCTCACTATACAGGTGCCGATTCATTCGCATTAAACGGTGCTTTCCTTGGTTATGGTGTAGATTATGCTAATTTGGGAAAAGAAACAGCTAATATGATTATCGAAATTATATTAGATGGAAAAGATCCGTCTAATATGCCTGTTCAAACTTTTGACAATGGAACCGCAACAATAAATATCGACACATGCCAAGCTATCGGTTTTGATTATCAAACTATTGAAGCTTCATTTTCTAAACTATGTACAAGTGTTAAACAAATCACAACTGCTGAAAGTTTTGACGACATAGAGGATTGAAAAAATGTCAGTAATACTTACTTTAACACAAACCGCCATGGAATTAGGACTTATTTGTGCTTTGTGTGTCTTAGCCCTTTTCCTAAGTTATTCCATGTTAAATGTATGTGATTTATCAACCGATGGATGTTTTACATTAGGAGCTGTTGTTGGTGCTAGTGTAGCCATCAGCGGGCATCCTTTTCTAGCCATACCAGCAAGCATGTTTGCTGGTATGTGCTCTGGTCTTGTTACTGCTTTTTTGCAAACCAAAATAGGTATCGATAGCTTATTATCAGGAATCATTGTCAATACCGGTTTATATTCGATTAATATCGCAATTATGAATGGTTCATCTTTATTAAATATGAACAAAACAACGACTATATTCACCATTTTTAAGGAAGCGTTTCCTTTTTTATCTAAGTACGCAACATTAGTTATTAGTTTATTTTTTGTTGCTATTGTTATTTTATTTTTAATAATATTTTTATCAACGAGACTTGGTCTTGCGATTCGTGCTACTGGTGATAATCATGACATGGTCAAATCAAGTTCCATTAATCCTATGTTCACAACGATTATTGGACTATGTATTGCCAATATGTTCACAGGTTTATCTGGTTGCTTACTTGCTCAATCCCAAAAATTTGTCGATATCAACATTGGACAAGGAATGGTAACAGTAGCCTTGGCTAGTTTATTAATTGGAAGAACTTTAATTTCTAAAGGATCCATTGGAAAAAAAGCTTTAGGAGTTGTTTTAGGATCTATTATTTTTAGACTTGTTTATACTATTGCACTACGTTTTAATATGCCAGCTTTTATGTTAAAACTCGTATCTGCTATTATTGTCATTTTAGCTATAGGAATTCCTAACATAAAGAAACAATGGCCAATTTTTATACGGAAATATAAATATAATCGAGGTAAAACATGTTAACAATCAAACAAATATCAAAAACCTTTAATCCAGGCACAATCAACGAAAAGAAAGTACTATCAAATTTTTCATTACATCTAGAACCTTGTGAATTTGTAACAATTATTGGAAGTAATGGAGCTGGTAAATCAACTTTATTTAATGCGATTTCTGGTAGTTTCTTGACAGATGCTGGTTCAATTATTTTAGACAAACAAGACATCACTTTTTTAGCACAGCATAAACGCTCTAAATATATCGGTCATTTATATCAAGATCCTAATAAAGGAACAGCTCCAAACATGACTATTTTAGAAAATCTTGCCTTAGCTGCTGGAAATGGTGGATGGCTTTCACATATTTCAAAAGAAGACAAAATTAAATTTATTAATGTATTATCACAATTAAACTTAGGTCTCGAGCATCGTTTAAATCAGAGTGTCGGCTTACTTTCTGGTGGTCAACGACAAGCACTTGCTTTACTAATGGCAACCTATAATCCTCCTAAACTTCTTCTTTTAGATGAGCATACGGCTGCTCTAGATCCACAAACAGCTAAGCAAGTTCTTGATTTAACTGATAAAATTGTGAAAAAGAATAACATCACTACCTTAATGATTACTCATAACATGCAAGATGCCTTATCACTTGGAACACGCACAATTATGATGGATAATGGCAATATGATTTTAGATGTAAAAGGAGAAGAACGAAATAAATTAACAGTTGATGATTTAATTTTTCAATTCAAATTAAAATCTGGTCAAAATTTAAGCAATGATCGTATTTTATTAACAAAGTAATGGACGAAGGTCCATTTTTTTTATAGACTATCTTTTGGGAGAATTATATATGAGAGAAAGATTTTCAAGTCGCTTAGGATTTATTTTACTAAGCGCAGGATGTGCTATCGGTCTTGGGAATGTATGGAGATTTCCATATATTGTCGGACAATATGGTGGTGCCGCCTTTGTATTAATTTATTTGTTTTTTCTAATTATTTTAGGTTTACCAATCATGGTCATGGAATACTCTGTTGGCCGTGCAAGTCAAAAAAGCGCTGCTTTATCATTTGATGTATTAGAGCCAAAAGGAACTAAATGGCATTGGCTAAAGTACGTAAGTCTTTGTGGTAACTATCTTTTAATGATGTTCTATACAACTGTATGTGGATGGATGTTCTATTATTTCTACAAAATGTTAACAAATGGTTTTGTTGGCATGAGTACTGAACAAATCAACAATGGTTTCTATGAAATGTTGAGTGTTCCACAAATACAAGTTGGTATGATGATTTTAGTTGTATGTATTGGTTTTTTAATTTGTTCAAAAGGGTTACAAAACGGAGTTGAAAAAATCAGTAAATACATGATGATTTGTTTGTTAGGTATTATGGGAATTTTAGTCATCCGTACTTTATCTTTACCAGGTGCTATGGAAGGTGTTAAGTTCTATTTATTACCCGATTTCTCTAAGATGACAAATCTTTCTGAAGTCATATTTGCAGCTATGGGACAAGCCTTTTTTACTTTAAGCTTGGGAATTGGTGCCATTGCGATTTTTGGAAGCTATATTGACAAAGAAAAAAAATTAACACAGGAAGCAATTAGCGTTGTTTGCTTAGATACATTTGTTGCCATTGTTTCCGGTTTAATTGTGATTCCAGCATGCTTTGCCTATGGGGTAAGTCCCGGACAAGGTCCAGGATTAATTTTCCAAACTATACCAAACATATTTGTTAATATGAATTATGGAAACATTTGGGGAGCTTTATTCTTCTTATTCTTAAGTTTTGCAGCATTAACAACTATTATAGCGGTTTTCCAAAACATTATTACGAT
>JAQYFP010000068.1 GCA_028723085.1 Erysipelotrichaceae bacterium
CCAAACCATGATAAAATATGCCAAAATATGCCAAGTTACGAAAAAAGTCTAAAAGTCAATAAGTGCTTTATATAAAGGGAAAGTGCTATAAATAAAGGAGAATTTGAAGATGGTAAAAATTATGTTTATATGCCATGGCAATATTTGTAGAAGTCCGATGGCAGAATTTATTATGAAAAAATTAGTAGATGGAAAAGGGTTGAGTTCTGATTTTTATATTGAATCAGCTGCAACTTCAACCGAAGAAATTGGAAATGATATGTATCCACCGGCTAAAAGAATATTAAAAGAAAAGAATGTTCCTTTTAGTCCTAGAAAAGCTCGTCAAATTTGTTTAGAAGACTATAATCGTTTTGATTATATTATTGGTATGGATTCCTATAATATGAATAACCTACATAGACGTTTTCCAGATGATAACGAACATAAAATATATCCTTTATTAGAAGATAGAAGTGTATCGGATCCTTGGTATACCGATGATTTTAATAAAGCTTATTGGGATATTTATGAGGGATGTAAGCAATGGCTAGAAAGGATTTTAAATGATTAAACAAAATCTTCATACGCATAGTTTATATTGCGATGGTATTAATTCTTTAGAAGAAATGATAGAAAGTGCTATTCAAAAAAAGTTCACTGTTTTAGGTTTTTCTTCTCATGGATATACGCCTTCAGAGTCTTTTGGAATGGATGAAAATAGACAAAATTCTTATTGTTTAGAAGTAAATAAATTAAAGGAAAAATATAAAGATCAAATTGATATTTTTCTAGGAATTGAACAAGATGAATTGTATCGCATTAATGATCCTTCTCAATTTGATTATATTATTGGATCAAAGCACTATGTAAAAGGAGAAGGATATGAACATGGCATAGATTGTTCAAAAGAAGTAACGGAACAACTAGTTTCTTCTTATTTTAATAATGATTTTTTATCTTTTTGTCAGTGTTATTTTGGTGATTTAAAAAAAATGGCAACATGGGATGAAGTTGATATTATTGGACACTTTGATTTATTTATGAAATTCAATGAAGATGAATCGTTTCTTTCTTTTTCTAATAAACAATACTTAAAAATGGCATATGAAACACTGGATTGCTTGATTCAAAACAATAAAATTATTGAAGTCAATACCGGTGCCATTGCTAAGGGATATCGAACAAAACCATATCCAGATTTTCATTTATTACAGTACATTAACCAACATAATGGCAAAATTCTATTAAATAGTGATTGTCATAATGCCAAGTTTTTAGATGAAGGATATGACATCGCTATGGATTTAATTCGAAGAGCTGGGTTTAAATCAATGGAAGTATTAACTTCAAAGGGGTTTGAAACAAAAGATATTGATGAATTTATAATGTAATTATTGAATGTTTTCTGATACCATTTAAGTATAAAAAATAGGAGAAAAAATAATGTTTGAGAGTATAATGTGGACGTATATGAAAGAAGAACAAACACTTCTTTCAAATTTATTGAATTCTAAATTAGATGTACCTGATATGGAAGCTCTTTATATTGTTTGTCATGGCTCTAGTTATAATGCAGCAATGGCTATTTCATCTTTTATTGCCAAATACGCTAAAATTCGTGTGTACGCCTATACACCATCTAATTTTATGAATACGGCAATTTCCCTTCAATATGAAAATAAAGAAACAACCTATGTTCTAGGGATTTCTCAAACAGGGACATCAAGTGGAGTATTAAATGCTTTAGAATGTGCTAAAAAAGATGGGTTTTCCATTCTTGGGATTACCAATGAAGTGGATTCACCAATCGATAAGATGTCAAATCAAACTTACTATTTGAATTGTGGACTAGAAAATAGTAATGCCAAAACAAAGGGATATAGTTCCACATTGGTTTTATTGATGTTGTTTGGTCTTCAATTAGCTCAAAAGAAGAACACAATATCGGATGAATTGTATAAAGAAATAAAAGATGAGCTTTCAAATCAAGTCAATGATATAAATAATGTTATTGATCAAACAATTACATGGTGTCAAAACAATCAATATGGAAAAGACATGGATAATTTATATGTGATTGGAAATGGAATGAATTTTGCCACAGCTATGGAAGGACAATTAAAATTAATGGAAACACAGTGTATTCCTACGATGTTTAATGACATTGTAGAGTTTTCTCATGGAATGCATCGTTCTTTAAATGAGAAGTCCTTTATTTTATTAATTAACGATGGACTAGATAGTGTTTTAGTAAACAAGACATTTGATTATTGTCAAAACAAAAAATACAATGTTGTTATGATTGATACAATGAATCATAAAGACAATAAAATTATTAATGTGAATTCTTATAAACATTCGCATTCTATTTTATTGATCACAAGCGTGATTCAAGCAATTTCGGCGTTTGTTCCTGAATTAAATGGAACAGATCCTAATCGCAATGCCAATGATGATTATACAGACTGGATGGAGACAAGAGTACTATGACAAAATGGATTATTTTCACAGTGATTGTGGTATTTGTTTTAGAAGTTGTGTTTCAGGTTAAGAAACAAAAAGATGTTTCTAAATTAGAAAATGAATTGACTTCGGCTTTATTAAAGAAAGATTATCGTAAGTTTGATGAATTAGTAAATTCAGTGGATGCGAAAAAAAACATTCCTCCTTATAATTTGAATTATTTAAAATTAAATGCAGCAATTATTCGTGGTAAGAAACAAGACATTGATTCTATTTGTGATAATTTTGAAAATGTTCATATGAATCAAGCACAAAAAGAGAATTTCTATGCGACGGCTTTTGGTTATTATGCCCAACAAAATAATAAAAAGAAGGCATTGTATTATAAAGATAAAATTTTAAAAGAGTCAAAGAATGAAAAAAACATCGAGGCTTGTAAGAGAATGTATAGTGTATACATTGAATCAAGTGATGAATATTTAGATGTTTTATTAAAAGAATGTGAGTCTTTATCAGGTCAACAAAGAACAACGAACGATGCTTTATTGGCTAAGATTTATGAAAACAAAAATGATAAAGAAAATGAAGAGAAGTATTTAAAACAATTAAAAGAGGATTCACTTCAAACAAATAAGTAGGCATTCCTAGTGAATGTCTTTTTTTTAGGTCGAATTCCTATTGACATAGTAGGAAAAGAAGAGTAGTATTAACACAACCTACTTAAATGGTAGGAATAAGGAGACAATATGAAATTAGTCATTTATTTAAAGTCTCGTTGTACGTTTCGAATGTGTAACGAAAATGATAAAAAATGAATATATAAAGGTTATGAAAAGAAGAATAGCTTAATAGGATTTTAAAGAGAGTCTTTGGATGGTGGAAAAAGATAATGATAATTAAGTGAAGATGGTCTTGGAACTGGATAATCGATAGGTAGGTTATCACGCAAGTAAGCGTTAAAATACGTAGTCAATAAGACTGATAAGACCATAATTGTGAGGTTATGGTGAATTTAGGTGGTAACACGATATGCTCGTCCTAATTGGATGAGCTTTTTTATAAGGAGAAAAATCATGGCATATACAAAAAGAGAAGATCGTAAATTAAAATTTGAAACATTACAACTACATGTTGGACAAGAACAAGCAGATCCAGCTACAGGAGCAAGAGCTGTTCCTATTTATCAAACAACATCGTATGTTTTTGATAACAGTGCTCATGCTGCAGCTCGATTTGGTTTAGCTGATTCAGGAAATATTTATGGACGACTAACTAATTCTACACAAGAAGTATTTGAAAAACGAATTGCGGCATTAGAAGGAGGAACTGGAGCATTAGCCGTTGCTTCTGGAGCTGCAGCTATTGCCTATACCATTCAAGCTTTAGCTAAACAAGGTGAACACATTGTTGCACAAAAAACTATTTATGGAGGAACATCTAACTTATTAGCTCATACATTCCCAAATTATGGAATTAGTACAACATTTGTGAATGCTCATAATTTAGAAGAAGTAGAACAAGCTATTCAATCCAATACAAAAGCTATTTACTTGGAAACACTTGGAAATCCAAATAGTGATATTCCTGATATCGATGCAATTAGTGAAATAGCTCATAAACATGGATTACCAGTCGTTGTTGACAACACTTTTGGAACACCTTACTTGATTCGTCCTATTGAACATGGAGCTGATATTGTTGTGCATTCGGCAACTAAATTTATAGGAGGACATGGAACAAGTTTAGGTGGTGTCATTGTTGAAGGAGGAACATTTGATTGGGCAAAAGATGATAAATATCCTTGGTTATCACAACCAAATCCAAGTTATCATGGCGTAAAATTTACAGAAGCTGCACCTAATACTTCATTTGTGACATATGTTCGAGCTATTTTATTACGTGATACAGGGGCAACGCTTTCGCCATTTAATGCGTTTTTATTACTTCAAGGAACAGAAACTTTGTCGCTAAGAATTGATCGACACAATGAAAACACAAAGAAAGTCGTTGAATATTTATCACATCATCCACTTGTAGAAAAAGTAAATCATCCTTCTTTACCAAATCATCCAGACCATGATTTATATGTTAAGTATTTCCCAAATGGAGGAGGTTCTATATTTACTTTTGATATAAAAGGAGGCGAAAAAGAAGCCCATAAATTTATTGATTCTCTAGAAATATTTTCTTTATTAGCCAATGTAGCCGATGTGAAATCACTAGTTATTCATCCCGCTACTACAACGCATTCTCAATTAACACAAGAAGAATTACTTGACCAAGGTATTAAACCAAATACAATTCGTTTATCAATTGGAACAGAAAATATTGATGATATTTTGTTTGACTTAGAAAATGCGTTTTCAAATCTATAAAAATTACAAAATGCTTAGAGTTTTATAAATTTTAAGCATTTTTTTCATCTTTTTTTTACAAATTCAATTTTTTTTCGAATTATATAATGAAGGAGGAAAAAAGATGAATCTTGATACCATCGCAAAGAAAATAAATGCGAATAAAAATGTGATTGCGATATACGCAAAGAATTTATTAGATGAATTTAAAGACTATGACAAAGAGACAATTAAAAAATGTATTGAATCAATCGAAGTAGATTCCAATATGATTGTTGGATACAATACCGAAATCAATCTTAAAGGAAAAATCATTCTTGATTTATTAGTGGGTATTCGTGACCCAAAGACAAATGATTTAATTTATTTAAATATTGAAATGCAGGCAACCGAAAAGAAATTGGATTATCCCATTGAGAAAAGAGGAGAATACTATGGCAGTAATTTAATCGTGAATCAAAAAGATATCAACTTTAAAAACGATCATTATGAAGACATCAAAAAAGTGTATTCGATATGGATCATACTGGATTGTTTCCAATATCGAGATAAAAACAGTATTGTAGCTATAGACAAACATCCAAGAATCCTAACCGGAAAACCAAATCTAATCAAGAAAAACTACGACAATCAAACCCAAATCTATATATTCATGGACGAAGAAAGCATCAATCAATGTGAAGAAGAATATAAAGAAGTGATTATGATTATCTATGAATTATTTATTCAAAAACAGGACCTAACACAAAAGAAAGAGATATTATCAAAATATGGTATAATCGACATAGAAGAACAGGAGATGATGACAATGTGTAATTTATCCTATTATTTTGAACTTAAAGGCGAAGAACGTGGACTAAGTCAAGGAATTGAAATTGGTCGCAGTGAAGGAATTGATATTGGTCGAACTGCAGAACGTAAAGAAACAATACAAAATCTAATGTCATCTTCTAATCAAAGTTTTGATAAAGTATATGATTTATTGAATTACGATGAAAATGAAAAAGAAAAGTATCGTAAACTTATAGCCAACTAACAATAAAAAGATGGATTATTTTACTAGATCCATCTTTTGTTCTTTTAAACCAAATTGTAAAATTAAAGCCGTGATGAATGATAAACTAGCACCTAATAAGAAAGGAGCATAAGAACCAACATATTCATATAAGAAACCAGCAATCACACTACTAAATAATAAAGCAATTCCTACTAATGTTCCGTGTAATCCTAACATAGTTCCTTTTAAGTATTTTGGACTGATTTCACTAATAAAGGCTTTTTCTACTCCAGCAATCATAGCTGTATAGAATCCATATAATACAAAGGCCAATAAAATAGATATTTTATTACTTCCTAGTCCAAATAATAAATAAACTAAAGAAAATAATAAATAACCTTTTACTAATATACCTTTTCTTCCTTTTTTATCCGATTTCTTTCCCATGGGAATCGATAATAAAGAACACACTATATTATATATAAAATACAATAAAATCACATGCGTACTTGTATATCCAACATCTTGTGCTCTCAACAATAAAAATGAATTCGATGAATTTCCTAGTGTAAATAAAACAGCTACGAATAAATATAGTTTTAATTGATTATCTAATTTATCTACATTTTTAAAGATGTTTTCTTTCTTGGTTTGAACTCTATTTTTATTTTCTTTGACAAAGATAAAGAAAAATAAAGCGATGACAATAGGAATTATCGAAACAATAAATATCTTTTTATAAGAAGAAATAGAATCTCCAAAATATTTTAGAATCAAAAGCGATAATAAAATCCCAATCGCCGATCCCAACATATCCAAGGCCTTATGAATACCAAAAGAAGTTCCTAAATTATCTTCTGTACTTTCCGCTACCATTACATCTCTTGGAGCCGTTCGAATTCCTTTTCCAAAGCGATCAATAACACGAGCAACTAATATTCCTACCCAACTAGTAGATACCAATAAAGCAATCTTATAAATAAAGCCTGTGCAATATCCACAAAAAGCTAATTTCTTTTTATTTTGATATTTATCCGAAATATAACCACTAAATACTTTTACTAAACTAGCTAAGCTTTCAGCAATTCCTTCAATAATTCCTACATTCGCAGGTGTTGTTCCTAATACTGCTGTTAAATACAAAGGAATAATGGGATAAACCATTTCCGATGAAATATCCGCAAAACAACTAATTAAACCCAAAAAGACAATATTTCTAAGTCCTTTATTCTTCTTTTCCTTTTCCATTTTCAATCACCCCGGGATTCACATGCACCATAATGTGTTTTACTTTAGGAAAGTTTGTTTCGATTTTTTCATGAACTTGTTCCGCAATTTCATGGGCTCTTTTTAGAGTGTAGTTCTCATTGACTTCAATTTCAACATCAACATAGATTTTATTACCAAATATACGAGTTTGAAGCAAGTCAATTTTTAATACTTCTTTATTTTCCATTACACATTGACATAGTTCTTGTTCCGTTTGTTCATCGCAACTATGATCTACCATTTTATCAACTGCATCTTTGAAAATATCATAAGCCGCTTTAACAATAAACAAGAAAATTATAAGACTGGCAACTGAATCCATAATAGGATATCCCATACGAGCACCTACTATACCAATTAAAGCTCCAATAGAAGACAATGCATCCGAACGATGATGCCAGGCATCAGCCATTAAAGCACTGGAATCAATTTTTTTGGCATAGTGTCGTGTATACCAATACATTGCTTCTTTTACAACAATAGAAATAATAGCCGCTAATAAAGCTAATAAACCAGGAACTTGAATGTTTTTATAATTTCCTGAAAAAATCGTTTGAATGGCTTCCATTCCAATGGCAAGTCCTGTAATAAATAAGACCATTGCCAAAACAATGGCAGCTACACATTCCATTCTTTCATGTCCATAAGGATGTTCTTTATCCGCTTTTTTTGATGAAAGCTTAACTCCAATCATAACAATAAACGTACTAAATACATCACTTGCCGAGTGAACGGCATCACTAATCATGGCATTGGAATGAGCAAACAGTCCGGCCAATAGCTTTAAAATTGATAAAGCTAAATTGGCAAAAATAGTTACAATCGATACATGATTGGCAACTTTAGAAAATTCATTTTGATCTGTCATATTGTCCTCCTAATCTCTTTACATGACCAGGAAAGTTTTAAAAAATGGTATAAAAAAACTTCCACGAATCAGTGTTAGCAACTACTGTCCCATGGAAGAAATGATTTCCACTGTCACTTTTGTGACCCGACTCCATAACTATGTTACGGTCTGCTCAGTTTGTACTGTAGATTCAATGCAGCGCAAAGAGTATATATATAGTATCGATTATATTTTTTTAAGTCAATTTGATTTGGTTAGGCATATATAATTGATGTATAATAAAAAACGAAATTGAAAGAGGTAGTTATGATTTTAGAACAAATTGATAAAGACTTATTAGAACTTTCTAAACAATCCGATATTGTTTTAAAAGACATTTATGAAAACATAGATGACATTTGTTTGTACAACTCCAATCGTATTTTATCGTATTTCATTGAAAATAAAGTATCATACTCTGATTTTACTGATATCAATGGATATGGAAACTACGACGAAGGAAGAGATAAATTAGAACGTATTTTTGCCAGTGTATTAGGATGTGAAGATGCTTTGGTTCGTCCACAAATTATGAGTGGAACCAATGCCCTATATCTGACCTTATCAGCTTTATGTAAACATGGAGATACAATGATTTCTATTTCCGGTGCACCTTATGATTCTTTACAAGAAATGATTGGAATTATTGGTTCTTCTAGTCAATCCCTAAAAGCCAATGGTGTAAAATACGAACAAATTGAATTAGTAAACGATGACTTTGATGATGATGCCATTATCAATCGATTAAAAGAAAAAAATGTGAAACTAGTTGAAATTCAACGATCACGTGGATATTCTCATCGTTTATCTTTAAGTATGGATAAAATTAGTCGCATCATCAAAAAAATCCGTGAAGTTAATCAAGAAGTTATTATTATGGTTGATAACTGTTACGGTGAATTAGTTGAAAAAATTGAACCCGGACATGTTGGGGCTGATGTTGTGGTTGGTTCTTTAATGAAAAACTTAGGAGGCGGAATTGCTTCAACGGGTGGATATGTTGCCGGAAATGCGGATTTAATTCACATGGTTGCGGAGCGCTTAACTTCTCCTGGAATTGGAAAAGACTTGGGTGCTAACTTTAATTTAAATAATTCTTTCTTCAAAGGAATTTTCATGGCACCTAGTGCAGTTCGTTCGAGTCTAAAAACAGCTGTTTTCTCGGCTTACATGCTAGAGCAATTGGGATATAAAAATGTATCTCCTCGCTATAATGAACCAAGAACCGATATTATTCAAACACTTGAACTAGAAACAAAAGAAAACTTAGTTAACTTTACCCAAGGAATTCAAAACACAAGTCCAATTGATTCTTTTGTTCGTGTTATGCCAGCTCCAATGCCTGGTTATCCATTTGATGAAGTTATGGCAGCGGGAAGCTTTACCCAAGGAAGTACCATTGAATTAAGTGCCGATGCACCGGTTGTTGAGCCATATACTTTATATATGCAAGGTGGTTTAACACTAGAATACGGTAAATTATCAATTTTATTAGCTCTTACAAACATGAAAAGGAAGTTGGATTAACAACTTCCTTTTTGTCCACCATCAATACGAATCACCGTATTATTTATAAAATTAGCTTCACTGCTGATTAAAAATTTCACTAAATATGCGACTTCTTCCGGATTTCCATAGCGATTTACCATAATCTTTTCACATTCTTCTTTTAAGAATTCTTCATCATATCCATCTAATTCATTTTCTGTTCCAATGAAACCAGGTGCAATGCAATTCACATTTACATAAGGCGCAAATTCAAATGCCAAATTATGTGTTAAAGAAATAAGCGCAGCTTTAGAGGCATCATAGTCAATACACATTGGATAGTATGTATTAATTCCATTGGTAGAAGAAATATTAATAATTCTTCCATATTCTTGATCCAACATATGATGATACACTCTTTTAGCACAATTAAACGCCCCAATCACATTAACATCCATGGTTTTTCGAAATTCATCGGCTGTTTTTAAGTGAAATAAATTCGATAAATCGATACCAGCATTATTAATCAGAACATCAACGCCACCCATTTCCTTTTCAATTTGACTAACCATGTCATCAACTTCTTGTTCCTTGGAAACATCGGCACAAATTGCCATGCATCGAACACCTAAATTAAGGATTGTTTCCTTTAATTCCATCGCTTCTTTATGACTTGAACGATAATTGATTACGATATCATAGTGATTCTTAGCTAGTTCTAAAGCAATGGCTTTACCAATTCCTTGAGCGGCTCCTGTAATTAAAACAACTTTATTCATAATTTTAAAAAAAAGAGCTTATTATTAAGCTCTTCCTGCGTATTTTCCATCTGCTGTGAAAACAACAACCTTTTCTCCTTGTTCAATGAACTGAGGAACACGGATTGTTAATCCTGTATCTGTAACAGCATCTTTAGTTTGGTTAGATGGAGCACCTTTGATTGCTGGATCTGTTTCGACGATAGTTAATTCAACTTTTTCTGGAACAGAAACAGATAATAATTCACCTTCAAAGAACATTAATGAAACTTCAGAACCTTCAACAACATAGTATTTGTTTTCTCCCATGTGTTCTTCTGTTAATTCATAAGTATCAAATGTTTCTAAGTCCATGAAATAATAAGTTCCACCTGCTTCATACGAATATTGAGCCGCTTTTTTAGAAATATTAGCTTGATCAAATTTTGTATTCGCATTGAAGTTTTTTTCTTGAATAGAACCAGTTTTTAAGTTTCTCATCTTAGTTTTTAAGATAGCTGCACCTTTTCCTGGTTTAACATGTTGAAAATCTAAAACTTGACAAGGATCTCCATCAACGATTAATGTTAATCCTGTTTTAAAATCACCTGCAGAAATTGCCATAATTCATCACTCCTATTTTTTTACACGCTATATTGTATCAGCTTTTAAGGGCAACCTCAAGACTAGAATATTGATACTTCTTTCTTTTCCGAATGAGAATTTATATATTTACTCCATTTAATGTATCCATAAGTAGTATTTGTGAAATATCCAAGTTTCAATACCAACAATACATATTGCCCAGAAATAATATTAATAACTGCTTCTAAGAATGCACAAATATACCAAGCAATCCATTGTTCTCTAAAACGGAAGAAAATGAATAGACCATTGGCAATTCCTACTGCTGATGCACATGCATCAATATAAATAATTGCGGTTTCTAGTGTTTCATTGTGATAGAAATCTGTTGCGATATCTAATCCGCTGATTAAATATCCCACACCAAAAGTCCAAACCACAATTCCTAAAATAACCAATACTTCTTGCCATCCTTTTAAACGACGAACCACTGTTAATTCATCTTCTTGATCGTCTTTGTGTTTCGACCAGTTAATATAACTGATAATATCAATTGGAAGCCAGAAGAATAGGGTTGTTGCCATGGTTGCGAAGCGATACATTAATACAATACACATCACAATTTCCACGATTTCCACTAACACCGAAACCAAGAAATTGTATCGCGATTGTTTTGAAATCAATAGTTCACATAAAATATTTAGGAACGTATCTAATAAATACAACAACATGATTACAATTCCATTTACTCCATTGGCACTTTCTTCTGGGAAGATTACTGAAATAACAGTAGCCAAGGCCATAATAGATAAGAACCATGCTTTTTCATAGGTTGTGAATTGTCTTGAAAATAACATCATAATCACAACTGATAAGGCAAGAATTAAAGAAGCAATGGCTAAGTTAAAAATCGACATTGTTTTATTTGCCATTACCGATGTATATACATCTTGTGCTTCTGATTTACTTACATCTTTATGATCAAAATAAAGCTTTGTCCCATCTTTACTTTCAAATTCATAAGCCGTAATTGTTTTTTCATCATGATTCACATATTCATCATAAGAATACGTAATAACCATTGAATCTTTACCTTTTGTATAAGTTACATCACATGAAGCATAGTCTTCGTCATAGTCTTCTAATGAGAAGTCTCTTGTCATTTCTACTTGTTCAATAAAATTAATTTGACCTACATTGGCATTGATTTTACTTGTTCCCATCGCAAAAGAAACAATAGACGTTAAACATAAACCAATTAATAATAGAATTTCAATTGTTTTTACCTTTTTATTAGGTTCAATATTCTTCCTAAAAAATTCAATCATATCTATACTCTCCTTTAAATTCGAAAACAATTATATAAAAAAATTTTCTATAAAAAAAGAGTTCATTTTCATGAAGCCTAATTTTTATCTAAAAGTAATTTCACCAGTTTCATCATCCATCGCATCCACGATAGCCAATGATTCCAAGTGATATCCTAAATTACGAATGATTTGTCCTCCATTTTGGAATCCTTTTTCAATCGCAATTCCAATTCCTTCAACGCTTCCACCTGCTTGTTGTACAATTGAAATTAACCCTTGAAGAGCACATCCATTTGCTAAAAAATCATCAATAATCAATACATGATCTTCTGGCCCTAAAAACTTTTTCGAAACAATAACTTGGTTCTTTGTTTTATGTGTGAAAGATTCAACTTCAGCTACATACATATCTCCATCTAGATTAATGCTATGTGATTTTTTTGCGAATACAACAGGCACATTGAAATATTGAGCTGCAACACAAGCAATTCCAATTCCTGATGCTTCAATGGTTAAGATTTTATTGATATTTTCATTTTTAAATCGTTCTTTAAATTCTTGTCCCATTTTTTGATATAAATCAATATCAATTTGATGATTTAAAAAACTATCGACTTTAAGAACATTTCCTGGCTTTACAACACCATCTTTAATGATTCTTTCTTCTAAAAAATTCATTTCATTTCTCCTGCGTAATAATATAATAAGAATAACGCATCTTCTTTAAAAAATCTATCTTTTTATCATATTTTCTGTATATAATAGATATATAGAAAGGACTCTCAATGAAAAAAATACTATCAACAATTCTTTGTGTTTGTTTCCTATTTGGATGTGCAAACGACAAACCAACAACACTTCAAGAAGATATTGATGCTCTTTATGAAGGAGTCGACAAAGATTCGATTCCTGCTTATGAAGTCATTGAACTCAATGAAGAAAACTTTGAATACTTCGCCTTTGTTCCTTGGTGCGATGGCATTGAAGCTGTACACGCTGATGCTCTAATCAATGCTCTACCTCATTCAGTGGTCTTAATTCGTAAAACCGATGATTCTGTTGATTTAGAAAAAATGGCCGAAGAAATCAAAGAAAATGCCAACCCTGCTAAATGGGTTTGTGTAGAAGCTGAACAAAGTGAAGTCGTAGTAAATGATGATGAACTATTATTGGTCATGACATCAAAAGACTTAGCAGATCAAATGATTGCGAATTTTATGGATTAGCCTTGTGCTAATCTTTTTATTTATAAGAACAAGAATTGTTGTACTTACAAATAAAACAATGTATTTTCCTACTATATTAAAAGGAAGGAAAAACACACAATTTACTAACCAAGTAACTGTTAAATAAACTTCATAAGAATAATTTCCAATTGTTTCTATTACTTTATTTTGTTTCGAAATGGTTTCCATTAAACAAACAAAACCAATCGCAAATAAACTTCCAAACATATAAAATAAATTATTTTGTAGGAATTGATTTCGATAAACAATATAAGTAATCAAAACTATAAATGGAAAACAATATCCAATGTATTTCTTTATGTTTTCTGTTAACTCAAAATAATATAGTCCACAAACACATACTAGAATTCTTCCGGATAATAAAGGATATGGTAAGGCACATGATAAAAATATAGATAGAATCAATACAGTAATTTTATTATTTATTTTATATAAGATAGGTAAAATAAATGACATAAATAAGGCAAATAAAACATACCAATAATATAATGATTGTTTCATGATGCCATATAATAATATAGTAGAAATATATTTGTTTAGATTAAAGGTATGAAAACAAATATATTTAATCAATGATTCTATGTTCACAGAAATAAAAAATGGAATATATAATCGTATAAAGCGAAGAATACAATATTGAATGTAGTCTTTAAAAGATACAATTGGTTCTTTTTTCATTTTGAAACAAAAAGAAATTCCCATACAAAGTGCAAAAATATCAACGCCTAAAATTCCCATTTGAACTAGGTTTCGATCTATTTTATTCATAGGTAATACATGAAATAAAAACACCATTATAGTGGCAATTCCCATACATATTTTTCTTGTTTTCATATGTAATATTTTACCATATTTATAGTGTAGATTTCTTTACAAAACAAGGAAAAAACTATAGAATTAAGCTTTGTGGGTACATGATTTTTACCCCTGGAATGGGAGGAAAAAAATGAAGAAAAATAAAATAAAAACATTAAGTATACAAATATTATGGGAAACCATTGGAAGTATTTTTATTGCCATTGGGATCTATAACTTTGCGGTTCAAGCTAAGTTTCCAATGACTGGTTTTTCCGGAATTTCAATTATTTTATATCGTTTATTTGATATGCCAATTGGTTTATCAACAATTATATTAAATATTCCAGTTGCGATTCTTTGTTACAAGTTGTTGGGAAAGAAATTCTTTATTAGCTCATTAAGATGTATGTTTATTTCATCTATGATTATTGACTATGTTGCACCTTTATTCCCCGTCTATACAGGAAGTCGATTATTAGCTGCATTATGTACAGGCGTATTTGCGGGAATTGGATATGCCCTTGTTTATTCAAAGAATTCATCAACAGGGGGATCGGATTTTATCATCATGGCTGTAAAAGCTAAATTTCCTTATTTATCATTAGGAAACATCGCTTTCTGGTCAGATGTTGGTATTATCACGATTGGTGGTATTATTTTCAATGATGTCGATGGTATTATTTATGGAATGATTATCAATTATATTTTCTCTATTGTAGTTGATAAATTTGTATATGGTCTTAACTCTGGAAAATTAGGATTGATTGTTACCGAACACGGAAAAGAAATTTGTAAAGTCATTGATGATGTTTGTCAAAGAGGTACAACAATTCTACATGGTGAAGGTGGATATCAAGGAGATACTAAACAAGTTGTTATGTGTGCCTGTGATACAAAGGAAATGATTCAAGTACAACAAGCCGTTAAAGAAGCAGATCCGGCTTCTTTCATTATTGTATTAGAGTCTCATGAAGTTCATGGAGAAGGTTTCCACATGTTCCAAATTGGAGAAGAAAAGAAAAATTCATAGTGCATTAAGTGTTCGATATTTTCGGACACTTTTTTAAATTATTTTTTTCGAATATATATAATGGAGGTTTTATAATGAACAAACATGAAACAAAAGAATTAGATGTCATAGCTAAAAAGATTAATACCCATAAAAGTATCGTTTATATTTCGGCAGAGTCCCAAAGTGTTGCTCTGTCAAAATATTCGGGTGGGGCATTTGTCGGAAGCATGATTTCTGTATAAACGACTTCCTTTTGCTTTCGGTGGTGATCTTTGTTTTTCTGGTCGTACTCGGAAAACAGTTTTTCTTCGGCTTGATAGTTAGCTCCGGCAACCGCAGAACTGCCTTTGCTTCTCTGAACAATTCGTATGTTCAGATGGGGTACTGGCATTTTCATCAACTCCTTTCGCAATAATGAATAAAACAAAAGGCACTAACTTTTTTACTGTTAGTGCCTTTAGGCTTAGTCATTATTTGATTTTTGTTGTCTGCGTGAAATTGGAATTTTCCATTCTTAAGTCATAGCTTATTTACCAATTTTTCTATCAACGAGTTTACCTCTTCCGGTGCATCGGTATTAGAATTGTGCCCCGCATTTTTTATCCATGCAATAGGAATTCCTGATTTCTTATGCCATGCTTTGTTATAGCGGATGCAGGAACCCGCATGATCCTTTTCTCCGCATATCAACTGTGCAGGACATTTAATTTTATATGGTAGATTTGCTTCCATTGCTTCGGCTAATATTTTGAAACCATGACCTGAGATTTTGGCGTATCTTTTCTGGTCACCATCATAAGTCATCATTATTTCATGCATTACGTTTCTTCCATACTCAGACATAGCAACACCATTTGTTCCTATCTTCAATAATGATTTCCATGGATAATATCTATATACTGGCTCCATTCTTTTAAGAAGCCACAATTCTATTCCCGTCACATAACTTCTCTGCAACGGTGCAGAATCAATAGAAACAAATCCCTTTAATTTATCTGGATATAGTTCTGAGTATGCTTGTCCGACATAGCCACCCATTGACTGTCCTATAATTATAGGACATTGAATATTTTCTGAACACAGAATCTCATCAAGCCATTTCGCTTTATCCATCAAAGAAAATGTAAATGCAAACGGCCATGATTTTGCGTGACCAGGTGCATCCCATACAAATACATTATATTTTTCTTCAAAATATGCGATCTGTTTATCAAATAATCTGTGATCTGCGGTTAACCCTGGAAGAAAAATCAAGGTTGGATTTTCTAAGCCATGTTCCATATTAATCCAATAATGAATCTCTCCACATATAGTTTTATATACTTTTTCCTCCATTGCATTTCCTCTGTAAGCTTCAGATTTTACTAATTCATTTCTTTTTCAAATCTAAAGAAATAGTTGTTTTCCTCTGGGATATTCCCTGCGGTATCTCCTGTCTGATGTGGGTCTTTATGTTTGGGATTGAAAAATTCCACAATCTTGAATCCACAGCGATTTACATAAAAATGTATGTTTCTCTTATCATAATATGGTGTATGTGTTTCCCAAAGAGTTATTTCAGGGTGCAATTCCTCGATAGCTTTCCAAATCTTCAATCCGTATCCGGCATTTTGCGAACCCATCTTTACATACAGAAGATGAAGCGAGCCAAACTTTGTTTCATTTTCTGTAACGATTATTGTGCCGCCGACTCTTTCTCCGCCAACCTCAGCAAAATATGCTTCGGAAGCGTCTGCATTAAAGGATTCTTCAATATCCTCTATTGGAAGAATTGTTTTATCAAACGCGCCGAACTCATCGGTATAAGCGTTCTGAAAGGCTGCCTGAATTTCGGTTATAAATGTGCTTTTGTCCTCGCCGGTAATTATCGGTCTTAAAAAAAATTTATCCATACTTCTTTATTCTCCTTAAAAATATTGTTGCTTTCTTAGACAAAGAAGCATAGTTTATTCTCTCCCACCCCAATTAAATAATCTCATTGTTCATTACTCCAAATTCAAATTTTCGTTTGCTCCTATTATACTGCATCTGATTTCAAAATGATAGTAGGCAGAATTACGTGTTAATTGCTTAATCCCCTAGTAAGAATCACATCATTTGATAATTGTTTTTTAGTGACATGTTGAACCACTTATTGGCAGAGCATTTATCGTTCATCAAAAAATCCACAACCATACCATTTTCAGCTTGAATAAATTTCGTGTCTTGTCCGCCAACATCAATAATTGAACAATCGCTTCCATACATAGCACCTCCACTTTTTCCGTGGTAAGTGATGTTTCTTTACTATTCCATCCTGTGGCAGAACAAAATGGGTATCAACATCTCCTATTGTCATTACTTTGGATGCTGTGAATCCTCCAATTCCTTGTGGTCCTAGTAATACTTTATGTCCCGTAAAAGCTAAAAAATCATAGTTTTACTTTTTTTAATGTATTATTATAAACTATATATGAGGTATTTTATGGTTGGAAAAATTATTTGTGCTTTATGTGGAATTTTATATGCGCTTCCTTTTCTTTATATTGGTTTCTTTAGAAAAGATGACATAGTTCCTATTTCTTTTTGGAGTGGTGATGAATTAAAAATAAACAATGTCAAAGATTATAATATTCATATGTCTTCTTTGTATAAAAGATATGGATTCATTTTATTAGTTTGTTCAAGTCTATGTTTTATGAATACTTATATAGGTCTTATTTCATTGTTTATTTGTAGTATATTAGGTCTATTCCTAATTTATCGTAAATACAAACAATATTTAAAAAAATACGCATAAAAAAACTGGATTGCTCCAGTTTTTAATATTTTTCTCCATTTGTTTTAATGACTTCTTGATAATACGCAAAGGAATCTTTTTTATAACGCTTTAAAGTACCTTTTCCTTCATCGTCCATATCAACATAAATGACTCCATAACGTTTAGCCATTTCACCTGTTGAAGCAGATACTAAATCCACAATTCCCCATGGTGTATATCCAATTAAGTTCACTCCATCACTAATAGCTTCATCCATTGCTTTGATGTGTTGTGAGAAGTAATCAATACGATATGGATCGTGTACTTGTCCGTCTTCTAATTTGTCATAGGCTCCTAACCCATTTTCCACAATCATACATGGCACTTGGTAGCGGTCTTCAATTTCATTTAAGATATATCTTAAACCACTTGGATCGACTCCCCAACCCCAATCAGAGTATTTAATATATGGATTCTTAGCACCCATTGATAAGTTTCCTACTCCATCTTTTTGAGCATCTGCGTGTGTTGTGACACAAGAAGTGTTGTAGTAAGAGAATGTAAACATATCTACTTTTCCTTCTTTTAAGATTTCAGCATCTTTTTCAAAGAAAGCAGGGTCTAAGTCATATTTTTTCCAAGTTCGTTTGGCACTTGCTGGATAAGCTCCTCTTGTTTGTACATCTCCGCAATACCAGAAATAATCTTGCATCTTTTGTTGTGAATACAATACATCAGCTGGATCACATGTTAGTGGGTAATTGACTAAACCAGCAATCATACATCCCATTACATAATTAGGATAATTGTCATGGGCGTATTTGACAGCTTTAGCTGATGCGACAAATTTATTGTGTAATTGTTTATAGGCAAGGGCTGTTTTTTCTTTTGGATAATTAGGAACAAATGATGCCATCATCAACATAGAATTAATTTCATTGAATGTTAGCCAATACTTAACTTCATCTTTGTATTCTTCAAAAATAGTTTTACAGTATTTCACATAGGCATCAATCGCTTGTTCATTTTCCCATCCTACTTCTTGTACGATTGTAACAGGATCATCGTAATGAGAAATAGTAACTAATGGTTCAATTCCATTGGCTTTTAATTCTTTAAAGACTTCGTGATAGAATTTCAATCCGGCTTCATTTGGTTTGTCTTCTAATCCAGTTGGATAAATACGAGACCAAGAAATAGACATTCTAAACATGTTCATTCCTAATTCTTTAAATAAAGCAATGTCTTCTTTGTAGTGATGATAAAAGTCAGTTCCCAAGTGATTTGGATAATAACAATCATCTAAACAAGTTAATGTAGCTCCTTCAGGAAGGGTTGTACCAACAATTGAAGTTCTTTGTTTTTGGGGATTTCCATTGACATCGATATAAGTTAAATAACGAGCCGATGTAGCCGATCCACCTGTTGTATAATCTGTTAAAGCAGGTCCTCTTCCATCTTCATTCCATCCACCTTCGTATTGGTTAGCAGCCGTAGCTCCTCCCCAGTAAAATCCTTTAGGAAAACTCATACTATTGTACCTCCGAACGAATTCCTTTAATAATTTCTGTATTCTTTTCTACGTGTCCTGTTTGAAGAATCACAACGTCTAAATATTCTTTTGTGTTTGTGATCACAACCGGAATTTCAGTATTATATCCTTCTTGTTCAATTGCTTCTTTATCAAAAGAAACTAATTTATCTCCTGCTTTAACAACATCATCTTGTTTAACATAAGAAGTAAAGTGTTTTCCTTGTAAGTTGACTGTATCAATTCCAATGTGAATTAATACTTCAATTCCATCTTCACTTACAATTCCAATGGCATGTTTAGTTGGAAATAAAGTTTTAATTGTTCCATTTACAGGAGAAACAATTTCTCCGTCATCAGGAATAATCACAATTCCATGTCCTAATGCTTCAGAAGAAAAAGCAGGGTCACTTGATTCTTTAATGTCTTTAACTGTACCGCTTACTGGCATGTTCACAACATTGATTTTATTGTCTTTTTTTTCAACTGGTTTTGTTTCGACTTCTCCATCTTTATAGAAGAAGAAAGTTAATAAGAATCCTACTACCAATGGTACGATTACCGCAATAACGATTGGTAAAATTTGTGGGTTTTCAGGGTTTAAGAAACTTAATAATCCAATTAATCCCATACCAGCGTATGTATAAATTTTCATATCAAATAAACCAATAACGAATCCAGCACAAGCTCCTGAAATACAGCTGATTCCTAATAATACTTTACGAGGAATAATAATTCCATACATTCCTGGTTCTGTAACACCAAAGATAGCAGATGCTGCAGCTGGTAAAGCATTTTCTTTTACGTCTTTGTCTTTTGTTTTAATGAAAGCCGCAACTAAAATACCAACAATTCCAAAGCAAACTGTCCAAGTAGCTCCTAACATTAGTGAAGGTGTACCAGACATTACGGCATAGAACGCAAACATAACAATTAATCCATGGATACCAAACATTACTAAAATTTGCCAGATTCCACCTAAAATAGAACATCCAATTAATGGACTGAATTCAAAGATCCAGTTGATTGCTGTTGCCATAAATCCTGATAAAACATTGGCAATAGGTCCAATGACCATGAATGTAATAGGGAAAGCAATAATTAATGTCAACATTGGTGTCATGAATCCATTAATTAATTTAGGTAAATGTTTTTTAAAGAATTTATATAAAGGCGCAGCTAATAATAAACCAAACATTACTGGTAAGAAACTAGATGTATAGCTTACATTTGCTGTATATCCAAATACGGTTACATCTACGTTTTGAATGCTTGGATAAATCATACAAGCACCAAAGATTAAACCAAAATATGGATCAATTCCTAAATAACGGGCAATGTTGAATCCCATTACGATTGGTAAACAATAGAAGAAAGCATCTCCTGCTGCGTTTACTAACATACAGATTCCACCGTCTGATGGTAATCCACACATTTGAAGGATAACTAATACTCCTTTTAAGATACCGGCAGCACACATGATATTAAGTGTTGGTCCTAAACCTGACTTAATTAATCCAAGGGCTTTGTCTAAAATAGATTTCTTTTCGTTTGTTTCAACAGCTTTTGTCATGTCATTATTAATTCCTAACTGTTCACAAACTTCGTCGTAAACGTCGCCAACATGTTCACCGATAACGACCATGTATTCTCCAGCGGCTTTCACTAGTCCAATTGTTCCTTTTAAGTTTTTGATGGCTTCATCATTCGCTTTTGATTCATCTTTCAACTTAAAACGTAAACGTGTCACACAGTGTCTTAAACTGTCGACATTTTCCTTTCCACCGACATTAGCGATAATATCGGCTGCTAAATCTTTGTACTTTTTCATTTCTTTTTCCTCCTATAAGTACGTAAATAAGAGGTTTGGCCAACTTAATGTTACCATCCAATATAAGAACTGATTTCTCAGTCATTATCAAAACAATGTACAATACGATGAATATGGATTGTTAAATACAATTTCTCTCCATCACTTACGGAATACTCATAATTACTCTTTAACATCTTAGCAATGTTTTCAACGCAATTATAAGAATTCTTATATTTCATTTTCACAATATCTAATAACTCTGCATCGTCTTTGTCATCTAATGTTTTATTATAGACAAGACGCTGTGCAAAGAACTTAATATGTGTAATAAAACGATCATAGTAAACTGAATCACTTGAAAAATCTGTTTCATAATAGTTACGAACTACTTTTAAAATTTGTTTAATGATTTCCGTTGCCTTTAAAGTTTCTTCTATATAAGAGTTTTCTGTTTCCGCATTCACAATATGTAACGCAATAAAAGAGGCTTCATCTTCTTTTAAACCAGCACCTGTTTTTTTATTAATCATTTCTAGTGCTTTAATTCCTAATTTATGTTCTTGACTATAATAACGAGAAATTTCCCAAGACATTGAATTAGTCAAATAAATTCCTTCTTTAGCTCGTTTAATGGCTTCATAAATATGATCGGATAAAGAAATATAAATAATATCAGATATATTTTGATTGATATTCGCACGTACCATTTCAATAATTTCACAAGTTAAGTCAATAATTTCAACGGGAATGTGTTTTGTGATTTCTTGAAACTTCGACATGTTTTCTTCTTTTAAAACAAAGATTTGCGTAATACGTGATTCATCAATCGCATCTCCTACTTTTTTAGAAAAGGCAATTCCTCTACCACTAACAACTTCATCTTTACCATTGTTTTCGACAACTACAACATTATTATTAAAGATTTTCTTGATGATCATTGTATTACCTCCTAAAAAAATAAAAAACCTATAGAAAAAAAGGGATTCTCTATAGGTTTAGCTCTTTCGATTACTATCCATAACTTATTATACTGAAGTTGAAAGCGATTTCAAGTGGTTTTTTGTTTTTTATTAAAAATATTTGATATACTAAAATCAAAGGAAGGAATACATTATGGAAGACAACAAACAAATTGAAACAAAGAAAGAAAGTAAAGTTAAATCATTCTTTAAGAAGCTTATTTTTAATAAATATGTGTTCAGTGTACTAATCGTTATTATATTGGTATTAGGTTTATTTATCGGATTTGGTGATAAATTCATCACTCGTAGTGATCCTACTAATTTAGTTTTAAAAGACATCGGTGAATTGGCCACACAATGTGCGTATGTAACAGAAGTTAATGAAGTGAAAGATACAAGAACACTATGGAATGTCGATATACCTCTTACTACTTCTCATCTAATCTATAGTTATGATTTTGAAATAAAAGCTGGTTTTAATGTAGATGAGATAAAACCAGTCGTTAATGAAGAAAAGAAAACAGTGACAATCAAAATGCCTAAAGCTGAGATTTTATCAAATGAAATCAAACTTGAAACTTTTAAGGTTTATTTAGAAGATGAAAGTAAATTCAATAACATCAAATTAAACGAAAACAACGAAGCTATTATTGCGATGCAAAAAGAAGCTCAAGAACATGCCATTCGTAATGGTATCTTAACAGAAGCAGAAGAAAACGGTAAAAAGGTTATTACTTCTTTATTTTCTAATACTTTTGATCCTGAAGAATATGAATACAAATTTAAATTTAATTAGGAGTTCAATATGAAAAAGACAGTATTAATGATTTTAGCGATTGTAGTAGTTGCTTTAATCTTATTTTATGGTTATTTATTTTTTACAGCTTAAATAGACAAAAAAACAGGTTGCCCTGTTTTTTTATATGTTCAAATATTGTTCAACTTTTTGAACAGCTTCATCTATTGTACTTTCTTTTGTTCTTTCATACCAAAAATATATGCTCTTTTTAATGTCATTGTAATATGGTTCATTAATGCTTCTAAGTGTTTCATTACATGTTTTCTTAGCTTGATTGGGATTGGTTGCACTATTAATGAATTCATTAAAATCTTGATGATCTTTACGATTACAATAGTCTTCAATTATATTCGTTGGATCTTTAATTAAGAAAACAATTCGTTCTGATTCTGTGATTTGTTTTGCTTGATTCAGATTTAAGTGACAGTCACATATTATTTTTTGGTTTTGAGAAAGACGAATTAAGTCCAATAAAATAAAATCTAATTGTTCACGTGTATTTTCTAATAACCATTTTCTGTATTCTTCTACACTTCTTCCAAAGAATTCATCGGCATCTTGAAAGTCTTTATTCATTGCTGATTGGTCATTTGAATTGGATAGTTTTAAATGATTACTGAATTGTTCATCTACATCGTATACAAATAAATTATGTCTTTTTCCTATTTCTCTTGAAATGGTTGTTTTTCCTCCACATGGAGTTCCTGTTATAAAATATACGTTTTTTAAGTATTCTTTAATTACATTATCTTGAAATATCATTTTAAATGCTCCTTTTCTTTTATTTAATTTGATATTTCTTTATCGTGTAAATGCCACCATTTCTATCATCTCCTTTATTTCTTATTCCGAAAAAGTGAAAAAAATTCAAATTGTCGGAATAACTAGTTTGTAAGTAACCATCTTTCAATATCAATAATTTGTATACCTTCGTATTGATATTGTTCATGATGCGTATTAGCTAATAATATTTTAGGATAGTTGTCTTTGATTTGTAGTAGTGAAGATACTTCTCTTTCGAATGTCTTTTCATTTGTGATGTCATCACTGACTTGAATATATATTTTCTCACTTTGTTTCATCGCAACAAAATCTACTTCTTTTTTATATAGTTTTCCAACATATATTTCATATCCTCTTCTTAACAATTCAATCGCAACGATATTTTCATATATTCTTCCATAGTCCATATTTCTTGTACCAATGTTGGCATATCGAAAAGAATGATCTGTTAAATAGTATTTGTCATTGGTAAACAAGTATTTTTTTCCTTTAATATCATAGCGACGTACTCTATAGAATAAAAACGCATCTGTAAAGTATTTCATATACAATTTAATTGTTTTGTCACTGATATTAAAATTAGCTTTTTCTATTGTTTTAGAAATACTGCTTGCAGATGTTAGCGCACTTACGTTATCCATCATAAAATAAGCTAAATCTCGTAGTATTTCTTTATTTCTCATAGCGTGTTTACTTGTGATATCTCTAATAATAAGTGTTTCAAATATATCACGGATGTATTTGTACTTTTCGTTTCGTTCTCTATAGACAAATGATCCTGGCATTCCGCCTTCTAAAACGTATTTTTCTAAAGTATATTCGTTTCCATAGTATTCCACACATTCGGAATAAGAAAATGGAAATATTTCTATTTCATAGGTTCTTCCTGTAAATAGGGTTGCCAAATCACTGCTTAATAAAAAGGCATTGGAACCAGTAATGTATATGTCATATTTTCTACTATTATGAAGACTATTAATGACTTTTTCAAATCCTTCGCACATTTGAACTTCATCAATGCAAACATAATTATTTTTAGTGGGGTTGTAACAATTATTAATGTAATTGTTTAAGGCATGGTATTCCAAGTATGGTTCACTGTCCAATGAATTGAAGTCAATAAAAATGATATTCGCATTGGCATCGTTTTGTTTAAGATATTCCATGAACTGCATCAATAAAAAGCTTTTTCCTGATCTTCGAATTCCTGTAATTACTTTTATATCAGGAGTTCCTAATACGTTAATCATTTTTTGTAGGTAATTTCTTTGTATTATTTTCATGATTGATCCTCTTTTTTATTATATCTCTTATTCCGAAAAAATGAAAAAAATTCAAGTTTTCGGAATAAGAAAAAACTCGTCTTTTTTTGACGAGTTAGAATACAAAAGAACTGAATAATACAATTAAAGGAATTGCGATAATTGTTCTTTCTAAGAATATAATTAATAGTTTCCAGAAATTTAGTGGCACTTCACTTTTAATGGCAATGACTCCTACTTCGGTTAAGTAAATGATTTGAACTAAAGATAGAGCCGCAACCACAAATCTTGTTTTAACAGATTGAATTCCAGTTAATAATAGGGCAGGGATAAACATGTCTGTGAATCCAATCAATGTAGCTGGAGCAGCTGCAAAGGCTTCTTCTATTCCAAATAATTTCAAATACATTCCCATTGGATAGGAAATAATATCAACCAATGGTGTATATGTCGCAACAATTAAAGCTAATGTTCCCCATGCGATTACCGTAGGCACTAAGTCAAACAACATACCCATAACAACTTCCATTCCATTGGTAATAATGTTTTTTAGGGTAAATGTTGAGGCTCTTTTACATCCCATTTCCACGGCATATTTAAAGATATGATGTTCATCTGGGATATCTTCTTGGATTTGTTTTCCTACTTGTTCTTGGTATGTGTTTTCTATATTACAAATTGGAGGGATTCTTCTAATAATAATGGCCAGGATAATTCCAGTCACACATATAATCAAGTAAAAAGCAGGGAACAAATGGGCTACGCCTACACTATTGGCAATCAATAAACAAAATGGAATGGATACTAATGAGAAGTTAGTCATAATATAGGCTGCTTCTCTTTTCGTATAAAAGCCTTTCATGTATTGTTCTCTAGTTAAAATAACCGCGGCATTGCTTGCTCCAAACCATGAAGCAATCAAGTCTACCGATGCTCTTCCGGGTACTCCAAATAGTGGTTGTACAATGGGTCTTGCCATAACGCCTAAAAATTCCATGATTCCACAATCTGTTAAAAAAGGAAGCATGAAGCTAAATCCTAAAACAATGCATAGAAGTGTTCCTGCGAGTCCTACAATGGTTCCTCCTACATCAACTCCAATAATGAATTCGGGTCCAATGTTGAAGACAACCATAAAACAGATAATAGCTCCCATTATTTTAAATGTTAGGTAAAAAGGAGTTGTAGAGAATGCTTTTTTTAAATAGTGGTTGTTTTCAATCCATTTTGGTTTAAAAATCGTATCGTATAGACTTCCTATTGCAGCAATCATCATTAAAGTCAATAAAACATAAGGAAGTGCATTTCCTAATAAATCATGAATAAAGTTTTTTACGTAATCTATAAATGTTGTGAAGGCTCCATCTTGGGGAATTGGGAAAAGGAACATAAAAATTCCTAATCCAGAGCCAATCACAAATTTCGTTAAGTTTTTCTTATTTATGTATTTTTGTTCCATAGACTAGAAAATCAAGAAACTAATTAAAACAACAAATGGTAAAGAAATAATTGTTCTTTCTAAGAAAATAATAACAATGTCAATGAATTTTTGTACTAATTTAGTTGAAGTTAATAAAGCACCGATTTCTGACATAAATACGATTTGTAGAATACTCATAGCTCCTACAATGAATTTAACTTGAGGATCTACTAATCCTTTAGCTAAGATAACTGGTAAGTAGTTATCGGCAAATCCAGAAAGAATAGCTGAAGATGCTACGTATGCGTCTTGAATTCCTAATACGTCCATGAATAATCCAATTGGATATGAAATGTATTCAAGAATTGGTGTATAAGTTGATAATACTAAGGCAGCTGTTCCCCAGAAAATAATAACTGGTTGTAGACATAAAACATAAGTTAACATGTTTTGAATCTTATTTTTGAAGTTGTCTACTGTTACAGTTTCAACACGTTCACAAGCTAATGTTAAGGCTTGTTTACAGATTCCACCTTCTGTTTCTTTTTCAACAACACGATCACTTGTTTCTTTACCATTTACATATAAGTCTTGGTAATGAGAAATAGGTGGAATACGAATTCCAATAATCGCAACAATTACACCAACCAAAGTAATTGTTAAGAAGAACCATCCGAATTTATCCATTAAACCTAATACATTGGCAACTAATACAACCCATCCAATACTTGAAGTTGAGAAAGTTGTTCCAATGATTGCAGCTTCTTTTAATGTATAGTATCCTTCATCAAATAATTGACGAGTTCCCATAATAGCAGCGTTTCCAGGTCCTACCCAAGCACTAATGATACTTACGGCAGCCATTTTACTTACTTTGAATAATGGTTTAACAATGAATCCAAATAAAGTACCTACAAATTCCATGAAACCGAATTCTAAGATAAATGTTTGGAAGAAAATCATTGGTGGAATGATAATTGATAATTGAGCTGACAATGGTAACATTGTTCCTCCTGTATCAATTGAAGTAAGCATTTCCACTGGGAAATTGAAACAAACGATTACGGCGATAATTGCTCCACATACACGATTGATTACATCAAAACGTGAACAAGAAAATAATTTTTTCATTAATTTGTTTTCTTCGATGAATTTAGGTTTTCCAAAGAAATCAATTACCGCTAATACAGCTGATAGCACAACTAAACAAGTAATGGCAATTTCTAAGTAGTGACCAGCAAAGGCTACGAATTTCTTTAAGTAATAGAAAGTAAATGTATCCATGCTGTCAGTAAAATTTAATGGAATAACAACTAAGAATAATCCTAGAAGAGTTCCAAGTGCAAATTTCAATGTACTTTTTAAAGTACTTTTAGTTTCTTTCATTTTTCTCTTCTCCATTTATTTATTCTGCTTCAAGTTCCGCAATTAAACTCTTAAGCATATTTCCTGATTTTAATAATTTTTCTTTTTCATCTTCAGCAATTTCTACTTCTAATGTACGAACCACTCCGCTTTCCGCTACAATAGCAGGAACAGATAAACATACATTATCTAATCCGTATTCTCCTTCTAAGAAACTTGAAACAGGTAAAATAGTGTGTTCGTTTCTTAAAATAGCACATACAACAGATTTAATCGCATCGGCTACGCAATAACAGTTAGGTCCTTTTTTCTCCCAAACATCGAAGGCACTTTGTTTAACGTTGTTTTCAACTAAGTCATGGTATCCTTCTGGTAATTCTTTACCAACCACTTTAGCGTATTCTTCTACGGATACACCGGCAATATTTGTTAAAGACCAAGCCGCAACTTGAGAATCTCCATGTTCTCCTAACATAAATCCATGTACCGATCTTCCATCGATTCCAAAGTCATTTGATAACATGCAACGGAATCTTGATGAATCTAATACAGTACCTAATCCAAATACTTGGTTTTTAGGTAATTTAGAAATCTTATATGTTAAGTAAGTTAAGATATCTACTGGATTTGATACAACTAAGATTTTTCCATTTGGACTGTTTTCTACGATTTGAGGAACAATACTATTTAAAATCGCAGCATTTTTTCTTAATGGAACTAGTCTTGATTCCCCTGTTACTTCAGGAACACCAACAGTAATCACAACTACATCAGAGTCTTTACTATCGGCATAAGATCCATTTCTTACTTTAACAGGTTGAATTAGTGGAACACCGTGTGCAATATCCCATGCATTTCCCCATGCACGGTCATCGTTAATATCAACGATTACGATTTCATCGACAAGTCCACTTTCGGATAACGCAAATGCTGCAGTAGAACCTACAGCCCCTGCACCTACAATTGTTACTTTTCTCATTCTTTCTCCTTTATCCTGATTTTTCAGGTAATATACAAATTTATTTAATAAATATTTAAAAAGTGAAACGCTGTTTCGCTTTTTATTGTATTAAATTTTTACCATTTGTAAAGAAAAAATAAATATTTTTTAAACCAAAAAATATGTTATTATAAATCGATAGGAGAAAACACATGGAAAAAGAACCAACATTTATCACTATCCTTGGAAAAGCCTTCCATATCTTGGATTATTTATATGAAATTGACCAACCCGTAGGCGTCACAGCCATCTCAAAATCATGCGAAATACCTAAAGCCAATACGTTTCGTATTTTAAAAACTTTGGAAACTTTAGGTGTAATTGAAGAGAAAAAAGATGGATATGTATTAGGAAAGAAACTAATGACATATGGAAACAATGCAGCGAATCAAAATGATTTAGTTACTTTAGCTAAACCATATATGAAACAGCTATGTGAACAAACCAATGAAACTATAAATTTAGGAATACAATATGAAGATCAAGTATTAATGATGCACTCGGAATTAGGAGCCAAAACATCATTAGTTTCTAGATTATTGCCTGTTTGTCCTTTGTATTGTTCATCAATAGGAAAATTATTCTTAGCTAATTTAGAAGATAATTTAATTGAAGAATACTTTAATAGTATTACACCTGAACAAAGAACTATCTCAACAATCACAACAGCACAACAATTCAAAAAAGAAAAAGACACAATCCTAAAAGAAGGATGTGCCTATGATAGAGAAGAATATGAATATGGTCTATCTTGTATGAGTGTTCCTATCTATGATAGAAATAAAAAAATAATAGCAGGTATCTCCCTTTCAGGTCCTACTACTAGACTACAAGTACATGGTTTCAATAATTTAATGGAACAACTTCATAATACAGCTAAACAAATCAATCATGATGTTGAGATGTTTCTATAAAAGAAAGAGCCAATCAAACTAAATCTGATTGGCTTTTTGATTCATCGTTTAAATTTATCTAGATCTGCTATCGTTTTATATTTATCTCCTATTTCAGCAAATCGAAGGGCCTCTTCGAAAGTAAATCTATAAATTATATTTACAAATAAGTGAATAAAATCTTCACTATCTTCATACACTCCTTCTCTTATTAGTTCTCGAGCAGTTTCATATACATTTCCAAATAAACAATCTTCTAAATCCACAGCAATACTATTAGTATCTGCATATTTAAATTCAAGAACTTTTGATATTTCCATATTTCTTAGTTCTTTTAATGTTCCAATTTTTTACTTGGTGGATCATACGAAAATATTTCTTCATCTTCATGGTCTTTAAAATAATATCTAACATACGATGTCATAGAATGTCTAAAATACTCACCAATTTCACGATTATCTTTGTAGTATTTAATTTGCTTCATTTCCTTTAATTCTTTATCAACCGCATCCAATATCCCTTTACTAACCATTTCATATAGTTGCCCTACTTTTTGATCAATTTCTTCTTGTGAATGCGGATCAAAAGAAATACCTATTTTCTTATCTATAAGATTAACCAATTGAGCATAGTCTTTTGAAATCTTTATGATTTTCTTTGATACAATGGATTCCACTATTTTTCCCAATATAAACTCATAAAAACTCATTCTTTTCAATTTTCTTAAACATGCATTTAATCGTTCTCTTTGGATAGATAAATCATCAATCCCATACATTGCCAAAGTCAATGGATTCAAATTCTTCAATTCATCAAAATCAACTCCATCAAAAATAGGCATACATTTTTTAAAGGATTTTTCATATATTCCATTAAAAGTAACCAATGAATCAATTATATCCAATTCAATAGAACCTAAATCGACTAAAGACTCAGGATAAATAAAGCTAGATACTCCATCAATTGGTTTGTTGCGACTTTTTAAAATATCATAATCATGTTCATTCATAAATCAAAACCTCACTTTACTTTATAGGACTGCTTCTTGTATCTTAATTCTATAAACATAATTGACATTATGGATGATGAAAAAGAAAAAAGCTCTGATACACACATCAAAGTGTTTTTCAGAGCTTAATTTTTTTAACGAAACCCCAGTTAACCATGGTAAAAAAGGAGACCACGGTTAATGACCCCGGTGTTGACCCCAATTAAATTTGGTAAAACCCCGCTTAAGTTGTTACCCTTGATTATTTCAATATATTTGAATAGAATTACTTTTTATTAATTCTTTCATTATAAATTTTTTCTTTATCAACAAGATCAGAAATCATGTTTCTTCGTATTTTTACTTGATCATTCATTTCATTTATTTTTTCTAACAAATCATCTGCCTTTGATGCTTGTCTATCAAATAAAAATCCAAATCCATTTACTGAATCAAACATTTTATCTTGAATTCTATCCAATTGTTTATCTAAACTACATATATTTTTTTTCAATTCCTCTATTTCATAATTTAGTATTTCTTTTTCATTTTCACAAAATTCATGTGCTAAATTTTCATATTTTCCTTTTAATTGTTCAAAGTCATCTCGTATTTCAGTTAATTTCACTAAATCATTTGATTCTTCATTTTGATCATATTCATCGCATAATTTTATATATTCATCATTAATAGAACATAATTCCCTAGTACTATCGTGTACTGGCGTATTACCGAAAATTTCTAGAAACAATTCTATTTTTTTTGAGCACATTCTCATATTTATGCAAATATCAAATTTAGTTACAGTAATACTTGCTTTTTCATTTTTCGTATTTTGTACATTTTCATCCTGGAGATTATTTTTCTGTTCTTGTTTTTTCTTATTATCATAATACGTATTTTTCATTTTTTGCGCATTTCTATGACTATTATTCGCTTTATTTTTTGCTGATTGTATTTCACTATTACTTTTATCAGATAGCGTTGTGCCAGCTTTTTTTGCACTATTCTCTGCACTTTTCTCTATTTCTGATACTTTCTTTTGTGCTTCTTTTGCAATTTTTTCGTTGATATCCAAAGAAGCCTCCATCACTTTATCAAAAAAATTTGATTTCATATATTAATCCTTTCCTCAATAACAATTCGGCTATTCATTCATAACTAATGGTAAATCAATATAAATGACATACTTTTCATTTACTATTTCTACTTTATTTACTTTTTTATCTTTGAAAGCATTTACTGCTTTCTTGCTATATGCTTGAGAATACTGATCTTTAACAAAAGGATTCTCAGTTTCTTTTTCACATATGATTTTATCAATTTTGAAATCTTCTTTTTCAAGAACCTCCACACAATCTAATAGTGTATATCCAATTAATGAATCTAAATTCAACATCAACTTATAGCAAGTATTTCCTAACATATCGTCAATAAATTCCTCCTTATTTTTCCATGTTGATTCATAAGGATTATATGTACAATACCAAGGTTGAGCATACACATTTTTTGAAATACTGTCCGCTCTGCAATCATAGCAAGCATACCTTAACTCACAATCCTTACACACATCAATTTTGTCTTTATTCATAAAATAGATTTCTTGGTTTAAAACATCTTTTAACCTTTTCCCATACAAATTACCATGACTAATTCTTCTTTCCATTACACATGGAAAAATATCAAGATTTGCTGATATATAAATTTTTTTTTGAAAAACATTTATGATATTTAAGACCATTTATAAACATTGTCGAAAATACTTTATTTTTAAAATTTTGTTCCGTAATCAATTTCTTTTCTAATAATTCTCGATTAAGTAAATTTACCTCAGCTCTTCCACTCATTCGTACAATATCCCTGCTTGGGTTAAGAGTAAATAGATCATCTCTTTTAACTCCTAAAATACAACCATCCATATGAACGGTCGCAATCTTATAGGGTATTCCCTTTTCCTTTAAAATTCTTATTGCGTTTGTGGTTTTATTAAACGAGCCTTTAATTTTTGTTACTGAATCATGAAAATAAGCATTATAAGAATATAATGATAATGCAACTTTTATGTTATTTTCTTTAAAGAAATTTGCCCATTCTTCATTTAATAACGTTCCGTTTGTAAAAACTTCAATATATTCAAATTTATCTTTGGCATATTCAATCATTTTCTTTAAATTATCACCAATCAACAATGGCTCACCACCAATAAATTGTATTTTTGATATTTTATTTTCAAATAATTCATCAAGTATATATTTAGCTGAATCATAATCTAAGCTACTGTTGCATTCACTTGAAGATTCTTCATAACAATGTTTACAATACAAATTACACTTTGTAGTTACTTCAATCCAAGCAAATTCGATATTATTTTTCCCTATTTGTATATTTTCAATTTCTCCATCACTAAATTCTGATTCACTTACATCTACTAGAATTTCTTTTTCAAAACATCTATCAAGGAAACTATCATTTCCACCATAGCATTGATTATCTAAAAGTAAGTTCTTTATTTTATTTGTATCGCTTTTATAAATTTGAAAATATTCCCCAGTATTTAAATTGTATATACAATCCTTTTTTGCACCATAAACGAGATACACATTTTTATTAAAAGATAACATAGTAGCCTCCTCTATACAAAAATAGGAACACTAAGTTCCTATTCTTTCACTATACATACAATGCGTTTAAATCATTATCATACGTTGTAGTATGTATACTATTCAAAAGACCATTAGCAAAATCAATATCAGGTTGACAATCTTGATCACTTGGATAACATACAGGATAACAAGAAGCATCAACCGGTTCACAATCTCCATTTGGATAACATTCAAATATCATTTTCATATAAGTTCCTCCTTTCTTCACAAATTTTGAATAGATAAAAATTTATATGCCATGACAACAATTGTCATTGCTTCGATACATTAGAATTTTTTCCACCAATCTTTATGCTTATCTATAAATTCAGCTCTTTTTTCAATCTCGCATTCATACCATTCTTTATTAGTTGGATTATCCTCACAATTAGAAGCTAATAACCATTCTTCATAATTCTCAGGCTCTTTTGACCAATCCCAACTGCTATCATCTCTACTATTTCCCATACTTATTTCTCCATTTCATACTAAGATTTCAGTAAAAGAAATCCCATATTATGCTTCAGTATTAAATTATCTAATTTTTTTATCTGCAAAATCATTTTCCCCCCCCCCCGTATGTTTATTCAATATAAATTTTTCAGTTCAAAAAAAACAAACCTCTATTTTGAACCGAACCCAATAATTTGGACAAATTAATTTTTAAGCTGATGCTAAGGATTGGCTTCTGTATTGTGCAGGAGTTAATCCTTTTAATTTTGTTACTATTCTTTGATTATTATAATA
>JAQYFP010000069.1 GCA_028723085.1 Erysipelotrichaceae bacterium
AACTTGGTAAAACGGCTGTATCTAAGTATTGATCTTGCCAAAGTGAAACAACACGACGACGATCATTGACATCATTTTTCAAAGAATCAATTAATTTATCAATTAGATGAAATTCTTTTACAATGTAACCATAGGCGGTACCAATTGTATGAGCAAAACTTGGATCAAAATGTTTTAAAACCTTTCCCGTTTTATCATCTAACCAGTCACCTTGTTCATTGATTTCCCATTTATCCCAAATATGGACATTACGTTCTTGTAACCAACGTACATCATTACTTTGTGCTTGATAAATCCAAAGCATTTCTAATACAGCTTGGCGAATAAATAATTGTTTTGTTGTAAGAATAGGAAATTCTTTTCCTACATCCAATTGAAAATGTGCACTAGGAATTTTAATCGTATTAATTCCTGTACGATTTTCTACTTCCATCCCATTATTCAAAATATTTTCACATAAATTACAGTATATATCATCCCACTTAGACATGCTCTTCCTCCTTTAAAATATAATCATACACAAAATGCGCAATCGCATTTTCTTCATTTGTATATTCAGAAACATAATTCGCAACAGCTTTTAAACGATTTCTAGCATTTTTCATTGCGACTCCACAGCCAGAAGCCATCAACATTTCACAATCATTTAAATCATCTCCAAAACTAACAACATGTTCTTTACTTGTACCAAAGTGTTCACATAACTTTTCAATACCAAATCCTTTATTAATATGAGGATCTACAAATTCAAACAAGTTATTAGCTGTAAAAAATCCAGTACAGTTTGGATTTTTATATTCACTAGCACGGTTCTCAACTATCTTTTGATAACTAGGATCAAAATGTAAAATTAGTTTATTAATTTTTTTATCTTTCACAAAGTCATATAAATCACATTCAATTTCGTTTTCTCGATACAACTTTGCGTGTTCTCTTGTTTGTGGTGTTGATATATTTACATAACGTTTATCCCCAATTAAGACCCAAAAAATAACATCATATCCTTGAAAAAAGTCCATGATATCTATTGCATCTTTTCCATCCATTAAATAAAAATCTTCTTTAATTTGTTGGCGATAATCATAAATGGCTCCACCATTCATTCCCATCACAAAACCAATGTCTTTATTCAATCCCCAGTCTTCAATTGTTTTTAAGATTGTCTCAACAGGTCTACCACTCGCAATTCCAAAGAAAATACCATTCTTTTTTAAATCACGGATTGCTTGTTTATTTTCTTCCGATACTTCTTTTTTAGCATTTAAAAGTGTTCCATCCAAATCTGTTGCGACTAATGTAACCGTATTTTTTATCATATTTTTCTCCTCAATAGTTTTATTATATCATTTTTTTAATATATAATAAAATTATGATTGAATACTTAGAACTCAATGCCTATGCTTTTCGTTTTAAAATCAAGCAAGATACCAGTAAAGAAGCATTACTTCATTATTTTAATATCTCAACAAAACGTTTTTCAGATTATATCATAAAACCGGATACTTCTTTTTATAAGAAAAACACTACTTGTACCATTGAATTTCCAATTGAAACTATTGAAAATTTAATAGATAAACCTGTATCTATATTATACGAGGATGAATGCTTAATTGCCGCTTATAAACCACCATTTTTATTAGTACATGATGATGGAAATCATCAAGATAACCTTCAAAATCGTGTAAACTGTTACTTATATAATGAAGGTCATCCTCATTCATGCCAAGCAATTCATCGTATTGATACTGAATGTTCTGGAATTGTTTTATTTTCGAAATTGCCCTTTTTTCAAGGTATGTTTGATTCCTTGATTGCTCAACACGAATGTATAAAAGAATATTATGCCCTTGTACAAGGAAGAATTCCTTGGAACATTAAAACAATCGATATGCCCATTGGTCGAAATCGTCACAATGCCAAAGCCATGATTATTTCCAAAAACGGCAAAAAAAGCATTTCACATGTAAAAGTATTAAAAAGGCAAAACAATACCACCTTGTGTAAAGTTAATATTGAAACAGGACGTAAACATCAGATCCGTGTTCATTTAAGCTCAAGTGGCTTTCCTATTATTAACGATCCTATCTATGGAACAATAATTGATCATAGAGGTATGCTCCTAGAAAACTACCATATGGCATTCAATCATCCTTTATATAATCAGCTTGTGAATATTGAAATTCCCTTGGATGATAGATTCAATAAATAATAAAAAATAGTGTATCCTTTACATAAAGAAATCAATATTCCAAAAGACAAACAAGATAAAAATGGAATCATTTTATCTTGTTTTTTTATATAAATGACTAAACCCGTTATAACAGCAATTAATAAAGCAACCATCATTCTTTCAAAGCCAACAAGAAAACCAAAATACGCCATATACAAAACATCCGCACTTCCCATCCATTTCTTACGATACATCACATAGGAAACACTTCCTAAAAATAATCCTGTAAATAGCGAATAAGAATCAAAGAAAGTAAGTAAAAGTAAAGATGGAATAATCCATCTTTTAGAAATATAAAGCGTATATCCATCTTGAATTGCTAAACAATATAAAAAAAGAGAAACATAAATAGGTATAGGTAAATAAATTGATAACAAGATTGCCAAAATATCAATAATGAAATAGTGATGTGTTTTTTGATGATATAAAAAAAAGATTTTCATACTTTAAGTATAAAAATCAATTCTTATTTAATCATTATATCTGGCAAATCATTATCAAATTTTAACTTATACGCTTGTAAGCTTATTTGTTTTTTATTACCTCTATATCCATATTTTACATCTCCTATTAATGGATGTCCAATATATGAAAAAGAAGCACGAATTTGATGAAAACGTCCCGTACATAATTCAATGTCCACTTTTGTTTCGTGTTCACGATGATCAATGACTTTATATTTCAAGATGGCTTGTTTATATCCTTCTTTTTCCGTTTTAGATACTAAAGCTTTTGTGTTTTCTTTTTTTATGTAACAAGTAATCATTCCATCTTTTTGGATAATTCCATCACACCAAGCTCTATAGTATTTATGCACACGATGACTCGCAATATCTTCATTCATCTTTCTAAGTGCTTGCGCATTTTTAGCGGCAATGACTAATCCAGTTGTATTTCTATCAAGGCGATTACAGATTGCTGGTGCAAAGCTATTTTCTTTTTCAGGATCATATTCATGATTGTGATATAAATAGCTTTGAATTCGATTAACTAGACAATCTTGATTTTCATTTGAATCACTTTGCGAAAGTAGACCATATTCTTTATTGACAACAATATAGTTTTTATCCTCATAAACAACATCTAATTCTTTTTGTTCCAAAATTGCTCGTTCTTTTTTTACTAAAACATCTGGTGGCAAAAATAAAAGAAGATGATCTTCTTCATTTAAAATTTGATTAAATTCTGCTCTTTTACGATTTACTTTTATCTTTTTATTACGGATAGCCTTATACATCATAGACTTTGATAAATTAGGAAATGTTTTCATCAAGTATTTATCTAATCTTTGATTGGCATCATTCTTTTGAATTATTATTTCTTCCATGTTTTAAGTATACAACAAATCAATTTAAATTTGTGAAATTTTTACCAAAATAGCTTTAAAAAAACATTAAAACTCTGTATAATTGTGTGTGTTAAAAATAAAGGAGAAAAAAGTATGCCAAGAGGAGTATATAATTCTGTTACTGATATTCGCCGTAAAATTTTCACTGCAATTGCAGAAATGGCTTATTCAGATGATACAGATTATGCGAGAAGAATTGAAGAAATTCCTTATGAAATTCTTCCTGGAACAAAAGCAACTTATCGTAATAGTATTTTCCTAGAAAGAGCTATTATTGGTGAAAGATTAAGATTAGGAATGGGTTTACCTGTTCGCGAATGTAGCGAATATGGTAAAATTTCAGATGGAATTGAAGAAAGTACAATCGCTAAAAAATATTATGACGATCCACTTATAAATATTATTAAATTTGCTTGTAATGCATGTCCTGAAAAGAAAATTTTCGTAACAAATGCATGTCAAGGATGTTTATCTCATCAATGTACAGAAGTTTGTCCTAGAGATGCAATCCATATCAAAGATGGAAGAAGCTATGTTGATCAAGATAAATGTATCAAATGTGGACGATGCATGGATGCTTGTCCATATAACGCTATTACAAAAATTGAACGTCCATGTGCTGCAAGTTGTGGAATGGATGCGATTGGTAGTGACGAAGATGGTAAAGCTGTTATCAATTATGATAAATGCGTCAGCTGTGGTCAATGTTTAGTAAATTGTCCATTTGGTGCCATCGTTGATAAAGGACAAATCTTCCAAACAATTTATGCTATGAAAGAAGGACACGAAGTCATTGCCGCTATTGCTCCTGCTTTTGTTGGACAATTTGGTCCAAAAGTAACACCAGAAAAAGTAAAATCCGCATTAAAACAATTAGGATTTGCGGATGTTGTTGAAGTAGCTATTGGTGCTGACTTATGTACTATCGAAGAAGCTGAAGACTTCTTAGAAAAAGTACCTTCTCAACAGCCATTTATGGCAACAAGTTGTTGTCCTGCTTGGTCAGTAATGGCTAAGAAAAACTTCCCTGATTTTGCACCATACATTTCCATGGCTCTAACACCAATGGTATTAACTGGTCGTTTAATCAAGAAAGAAAAACCAAACGCAAAAGTTGTATTTATCGGTCCTTGCGCTGCTAAAAAATTAGAAGCAAGTCGTCGCTCAATTCGTTCTGACATTGATTTCGTATTAACATTCGAAGAAGTTATGGGTATGTTTAATGCAAAACACATCGATTTAGAAAACATCGAAGGAAATGATCCATTAACAGAAGGTTCAAACACAGCTCGTGGATTTGCGGTTAGTGGTGGAGTTGCCAAAGCCGTTAAAGACTTAATCAATAAAGAACACCCTGAAGTAGATGTAAAAGTACAAGCTGCAGAAGGATTGAAGAACTGTAAATCAATGTTGATGATGGCTAAAGCTGGTCGATTAAATGGATATTTATTAGAAGGTATGGCTTGTCCTGGTGGTTGTGTTGCCGGTGCTGGAACATTACAACCAATTACTAAATCAAGTGCTTTAATTAAAAAATACGCCAATGAAAATGATTTGAAAGTTGCTGATGAATCAGCTTATTCAGACCGTTTACATGAAGTAAGTGAACACTAAAAAAAGGAACGTCAGTTCCTTTTTATTATGCTTGCTGAATGCATATACACTAATTGGTTTCCCAATATTTCTTTTAATAAATCAAAGGCATACTCTCCCGTGCAATGTCCTGTATAATAAATTGTTTTATAATTCTTTAATTCATTTCCTATTTCTTTTATACAATCAATATCTTGTTGAGTATAATTTCTTTGCACTAAATGAAATCCAGAAATCACAATATCGGGGTCTCTTTTGTATATTTCTTTAAAACGTTTCATTATGTTGATAATTCCATTATGTGCACACCCTGAAATTAAGATAAATTTATCATCTTGTTCAATTACTATATATTGTTCATGAGAAAAATCATCTTGTTTTAATAATCCATTATCATCATATTTTAAACGTAAATTACTCTTGGGCCATAGAATTGTATGGTCTACATTTGAAAAAGTATAAATTTCATCAATTTGGATTTTATCAATCCAATGAATTCTATCACTATCAAATAATAAAGGATTCATTCCAATATATTTAACTTTTTCTCCATTTAAACTATAAAATTTTCTTTTCGCATTTTTATGAATATAAATCTGTGCTTGCGAATTAATTTCAAGAAATGCCAATAATCCGCCAGCATGATCATAGTGTCCATGACTAATAAAAACTAAGTCTACTTGTGTTAAATCAATATTTAATAATTTAGCATTTTTAATAAAAGCATCACTTTGTCCAGTATCAACTAATATTTTATGGTTTTCAGTTTCAATATAAATTGATAAACCATGTTCACATAAAAAAGGTTCAACGGCACTGTTTTCTATTAGATTAATAATTTTCATAGTTTAAGGATAACACAAAACGAGTGAATATTACACCCACTCGCTTTGAAGTTATTTTTTAAATGTTACTGTTGTTTTAAACAAGTCCCCTTCAATATTAATTTTGAATGTTCCATGCTGAATTTCCGTAAAACTCTTAACTATGGCAAGTCCAAGACCAAATCCTGTTTCATGACGTGATTTATCACCTCTCACAAAACGTTCTTCGATTTCTTCTTCTGTAAAATTCATTTCTTCTTTAGAAATGTTTTTAAACACAATTTGGACATTATCATCATTGTTATATAGTTCAAGATAAACACGAGAACCCGGCAAAGAGTATTTAGAAATATTTATTAATAAGTTTTCAAATAAACGATATGTTTTATTTGAATCCAAATATAACATTATTTCTTCATCACCGAAATTCTTTTTAACAATTAATTGTTTTTCATTAAAAGCTTCCTCATTTTCAAATATAACTTGATTTAATAGTGAAACAATATTTAAATTAGTCATTTCCAATTCAATATTACCACTATTGATTTTAGATAACTGCATTAAGTCTGTCATTAATATATTCATACGATTACAATATTTATTTAAGTTATTTAAATATTCTTTTCTCGTTTTTTCATCGAGATTATCATCTTGAAGTAGAACAATATAATTCTTAATACAAGTTAGAGGTGTCTTTAAATCATGAGAAACATTGGAAATCAATTCAACTTTCATATTCTGTGATTTTGCTTCTTCTTGAACTGCTAATTCAAATCCATCATAAATACCATTAAATGAATCTTTTAAAGAATTAAACATATGCACGTCTTGATCCAATTTCTGATCAAATTTACCATTTTTTAATTTTTCTGTACTTTCTAAGAGAATATTGTAATCTGTTTGAATTTGTTTCAATGTTTTAAATCCAAAATAGAACAATAATGCATTAAAAATAACAGCCAAAAAGACACCAAATTCATCCAACATCAAGAATATACAAGTACATATTAAATTTATGAGTACAGCTCCTAATAATTTAATACTATAATTTGATTTTAAATCACCATGAAGCAAAGCACTCATATTACGATTAATCCATTTGGCAATCTGGCAAATAAATGTTTTTTCCTTAAAATATTGGACAGGATGAAATAATAGTTCTTTAGCAATATATAAAGCAATAGTAATCAATGATAAAGTAATAAAGAAACAAATTCCGTTTCCAATCAACAACAAGTAGTTTACACCTGGAATATGATATGAGTCGAATAATTTCAAAAGTGCGCCCGATGCCGTAAAACAAGATAAGTATAATGTACCTGCAATCATGATTGGAATCATAACGCATAGTCCAATAAATAAAAATTCAAAATGAATACGATCTACCATTTTAAAAGGAAGCATTTCATTTAGATACTTCATAGGAAATAATAAAATAATTAAAGCTAAAATAATTGTAAAAATAGTATATAGAATTGCGACAAAACTGAAATAAATTCTTTCTCTGAAATACATGTCATAATTATAAAAAACACTATTAACATTGATTTGACTTGGAATTTCTATGTGAATAGCTAAATTTTCAGGAAAATTCAATGAAACAGATGAATACAAATCAATAGCATTTGCATCTAAATATGATTCATAGTCATCCGTATAATCATGACTTGATAAAAAATTATTCATAGTTTCATCAAATAAATCATAGATACTTGAATAATATTCATTCGCATTCCCAGAGATTTCCCAGCCATCTTCACTTTTCGTTCGAGAAAATAATAAATTAGATTGATCTATATCACCAGTAATGTTTTTATCTAAGTGTGCGTCTGTTTGATTCGTTTTAACATTTTTAATTGAATAGTAAAAAGATACATCATCTTTTATATAATCATGATAATCTTTTGCTTCTGCCATGAAATTACGATTAATAGAATCCATTAATTCTGGATCTTGAATCGATTCATCAAATGAAATAGGAACATAGTCTTCATCTAGTTTCATTCCTTCGTATACAATGAAATAAACCAAATCATCTTCAAAATCATACGGAATATTGGTATTTTTCTTTTCTTTGGCTACATTATTCATTGTAGGAAATAACGCAACCATAATAATAGAAGCAATGATTAAAAAGGAATATAAAACAATTGAGAAAATATTCTTTTTCTTCATAGTTTTATCCTCGATCTATTTTATATCCAATTCCGTATACCACTTTGATATAATCTGGATTTTTAGGATCCACTTCTATTTTTTCTCTTAATTTACGAATATGTACCATAATTGTTTGTGTACTAATGGCATCTTCCTTCCATACTGTTTCATATATTTCTTCAGCTGAAAAGATTTTTCCAGGATAAGACATCAACAATTCAAGGATATAATATTCTTTGGCTGTTAATTGGATTTGTCGTCCATCTACGAATACTTCTTTTGTATCTTGATTTAATTCCAAGCCACGAACTACAAGTTTTCGTTCATTCGTTGTCGTTTCTTTTAAGCGAATAATTTGTTCATAACGACGAATATGTGAATTAACACGCGCCATCAAAACCGATACTTCAAATGGTTTAGTGACATAATCATCTCCTCCTACATTCAATCCATTAATTTTATCAATATCTTCACTTTTAGCACTTAAGAAAATAATAGGAAAATCATACATTTGTCTTGCTTGAACCGTGAAAGTGATTCCATCCATTTCCGGCATCATAATATCAACGATAGCCAAATGTACATCAGCATTCACCTTTTGTAACGCGTCTTTTCCATTTTCAGCCTCAATAACAGAATATCCTTGATTTTTTAGAAAAATTGACAATGTCTCTCTAATTCCTTTTTCATCTTCTACAACTAAAATAGTATGGTTCATTTATGCCACTTCCTTTCCATCATTATTTTAGAATGAAATTCTTTATATTAGACATAATAAATACTAAAGATTTTATTAAGTTTTAAAAAAAAAGTCCTCACAATACAATTGCGAGGACATTAATCTAAAGATTATTCACCTTTTTCTAAGGCAAGAGTACGAGTTGTTAAATCACAAACTTCAGTTGGTCCATAATATTGGATTGCACCAGGATAAGTATATGCAGTTTCAACAGCCCATGCATCTCTGTGTGCTTCGAAGAATTTGAATGGTTTACCATCTAATTCAACTAAAGCTTTTTTAATAACTGGTTTATCTTCTCCATGTCTTCTTTCGATGTTCATCATCTTAGTGATTGGCATACCACCAGCAACCCATTCTTCAGCTGGTTTAGAAAGATTAGATACTTTTGATAAATAACCATTGTATCCATATTGAATTAACATGAACGCATTGTATCCAAGAGAATAACAGTAATCAGCATCAAAGTTAGATGGGAATGCACATCTTCCTTCGTATCCGAAGAAGTGGTGTAATGCATTGAATTTACCATTGTAAGTTCCTGCTTTTCTTCTTTCTTCTAATTTATCAGCAACTAATGCAGAGAATAATTTTTCTGATTCAATTAAAGAAACTTGTACGTTTCCATGTGGATCTCTTTCTAAGAATAATTGTTGTTGAATTCCTTGAGGAAGAATTTTGAATACATCCATTGATTCTTTAGTTAAACCTTTTTCAATAAATGCATATTTTTCTGACCAGCTAGCTAATTCATTAAATGCATCCGCTTTACTTCCAGCTAATAATTCATTAATTTCAGAAATTAATACTGAGAATTCAGGAACAAATTCAACTACACCTTCAGGAATAATAGCAACACCGAAGTTATCTCCATTAGCAGCACGTTTTTCAACAGAATCAGCGATATAATCAGCGATTTGTGATAAAGACATTTTCTTAGCCGCAACTTCTTCTGAAATTAAACAAATATTTGGTTGTGTTTCTAATGCACATTCCAATGCAACGTGACTAGCAGAACGTCCCATTACTTTGATGAAATGCCAATATTTTTTAGCAGAGTTAGCATCTCTTTCGATGTTACCGATAACTTCACTATAAGTTTTTGTTGCAGTGTCAAATCCGAATGAACATTCGATATCTTCATTCTTTAAGTCACCATCGATTGTTTTCGGACAACCAATAACTTGTACACCTGTGTTATGAGCTGCAAAGTATTCAGCTAAAACAGCAGCATTTGTATTTGAATCATCTCCACCGATAATAACGATAGCAGTGATTCCGTGTTTTTTACAAACTTCAGCAGCAACTGCGAATTGTGCTTCTGTTTCTAACTTAGTACGACCTGAACCAATAATATCAAATCCACCTGTGTTACGATATTGATCAATGTATTCATCATCGAAAATTAAATAATCATCTTCTAATAATCCACTAGGACCTTTTTTAAATCCATAAAGAACATTTTCTGGATTTGTTGCTTTTAAAGCATCATATAAACCACAGATAACATTGTGTCCACCTGGAGCTTGTCCACCAGAAAGAATAACACCTACAACTTGTTTTTTGGCTACTGAAGTGTTTTCTCCTTTTTGGAAAGTAATTTCATTTTTTCCATAAGTGTTAGGGAAAAGAGCTTTGATTTTTTCTTGATCAGCTACACTTTGTGTAGGTTCTCCTTCTTTTACACAAATTTCAGAAATTCCATTTCTTAACATTCCAGGTAATTTTGGAACATATGCATATCTTGCTTTTTGAAGTGCTGAAAGATTCATTTTTATCTCCTTTATCTTATTAATAATACTTTTAACAAAGTAATTTTAAATCATTTTACATAAAATGTAAATAGTCATGTTAACCCTCTAGAAGTTGCATTTTTTCTTCCCATTCTTTCATATAAGCATTAATTTCATTGTGTTTTTCATCAATCAAAGACTCTAATTCTTCCATTTTTCTAAAATCTTGATAATACTCTGGTTCAAAACGCAATTCCTCTAAAGCCTCTAAATCCATTTCTGCTTCTTCCAGTAAAGATTCTAATTTGACAACTCGATTCTTTAATGCCTTCATATCTTGGAAAACTTTTACAGATTCCTTTTTTTCTTGTACTACTTCTTCTAAAGTGTTATTTTCTTTTTTCAAACAATACTCATCATAAGTTAAATCATATACTTTTGATTGTTCGTCCATATCTAAAATACGATTTGCCATTTTCTTTAAAAACATACGATCATGACTTACAAACAAAATTGTTCCATCATATTTTTCTAAAGCCGACTCTAATGCTTCTTTGCTTGGAATATCTAAGTGATTGGTAGGCTCATCCAAAATAAGAAAATTATCATGGTCCATCATTAACTTTGCAAGTGCAAGTCTAACTTTTTCACCACCTGATAAGCTATTTACTTCCTTGAATACATCATCTTTTGTGAATAAAAAACTAGCTAAAGTATTACGAATTTCAGTTTGCGTGGCATCCGGGTTTTCATCCCATAATTCATCTAAAACAGTCTTTTCACTCGACATTTGTGCACTCTCCTGGTTAAAATACCCAACATCAATTTGATGTCCATATTGATATTCACCGTCTATAGCCGTTAAATCACCAACTAAAGTCTTAACAAATGTACTTTTACCTATTCCATTTTTTCCAACGATACCCATGCGTTCATGTTGTCTTAGTGTGAATGACACTTCCGTTAACGCACGATCATATCCCACTTTTAAATGATCCACTTCTAAAACTTGTTTACCACCTTTACGGGCACACGTAAAAGTTGCTCTCATTTGAGAAGTATCACTTTTACTATCTTCAATTTTATCCATGCGATCTAAATATTTTTGTTTAGATTTCGCAAACGCTGCTTTGTTTTTCTTATAACGAAATTTTTCTATTAACGCTTCTAAACGTTGAATTTCTTGTTGCTGTCTCACAAAAGCTTCATGATTCTTAATTAAATATTCTTCTTTTGCTTTAATATAATGAGAATAATTTCCTACATATCGTGTTGTTTTTCCATATTCGATTTCAATCACTTCATCAATCACATGATCCAAAAACATACGATCGTGACTGACTAAAATAACAGCACTAGGATAATGTTGAATATAGTTTTCAAGCCATTCAATTGAATGTAAATCCAAATGGTTTGTTGGTTCATCTAACAACAATACATCTGGTTTAGTCAACAATAACTTTACAAGTGCAATACGTGTTTTTTGCCCGGATGAAAACTCACATAATTTTTTATTTAAATCATCTTGGGTAAACCGAAAATTAAAAAATACGTTTTTTAATTCTACTTCATAATTATATCCATTCATGCTCTCAAATTTATGTTGCAAAGAAGAATACTTTTCAAGTTCTTTTTCATTTGCATTGGTTTCAAGAACTTTTGCTTGTTCATTTAATTGTTGTTCTAATAACCTTACATTTTCAAATACTGTTAACAATTCTTCATATACAGTATTTTCTTCATTAGAAAAAGTAATTTGTGATAAATATCCTATTTTAACATCATTAGGCACTGTTTTCGTACCAGAATCCATAGACTCTTGATCACAAATAATTTTAAGCAATGTACTCTTTCCACATCCATTACGACCAATTAAAGCTACTTTTTCATGGTCTTTGATTAGTAAATTGGCATCAACTAATACATCCTGGGCACCATATGATTTTTTTATATGACTTAATTGTAATTTCATAGTACCTCCCTGAATTATTGTTCATTTCCTTGTATTCTATAATACTGCATAATTCCATTTGCTAAGGTAGAAGCAATAACTCCTTTATTCGCATAATAATAATCAATACTTTCTTGAGAATTAATATTCGCAAAGGCAAAATACAGCCCATACATTCCATTTGATTCTCTATATATTTTATTTTCAGCAGCTATAGAAATTCTTCCCGCAAATGTTGATTTACCACCAGATTCCCGAATCTGAGGATAAGCCTCCCATTCTATATAAGAATCCCCTTGTTCTCCTTCTAAAAGTGTATCAAAACAAACCCCTTCTTGAAGACGACTTTCATTTGAAACTGGCATCATATTTACGTTATGTCCTTTCATATAATAAGCAATTTCATTAGCTAATAGTCCATTAGTATAAGGTGAAGTTACAATATATGGATAAGCAATCGAATCATCGGCACACATTCCCAATGAAATAAAAACTTTTGCCTGTGATTCATATCCCTTTCCCACGCGACTATCACTTCCATAATATGAACTATCTTCATCTTTTTGTCGTGTGATCAAAACACGCAACCCCTCTTTTTCTAATTCTTCTTTTACTAATAAAGCGAGTTCATAACTTTCATTGGCTTCTTGAATTGAATCATTTTCGTATCCATAATCAATCGAATTAGATGAAATATCAATTGTATTTCCACATGGATCCATTACAATATCATAAACACTTGATAATGGCGTATTATCAATAACAACTAGAAACGCATAGTTCTTTTCTAAATTGATTCCAATATCATCCAAAAAATCACGATTCGTATTTAACGTTATTGTTTTCACCATTCCATTTCGACGCATAGTCGTGAATTTATCCGATTCAAATTCATCTGAAAAATATACACGCTTTTGTTTATAGTGATCATAAACATAAATTTCATAGACCCCTTCATCAAGTTCAGCTAAGTTAATACCAGAATCTACTCCTCCTGCAAAACTAAAAATAGATTCGGAGTTCGTTACAATATTTTTTAATAATACATTTTTTCCAAGTAAACTATCAGAACTCTCATTGGTATACATATCCTCATAAAGCATCATATTTTCACCATAAACAGTATAGTCTTTTAATTGATATGTTTGTTTGAATTTTGTTGTCACATTTTGTGATAAAACTTTTTGATCAAAGACTTCACTATATGTCATTCCTATTTTATCTACATCGGTTACACGATTTAAAAATAAGAAAATTCCAACTGCGATAATAGCAATCACTAATACAATCGTAATCAAAGTACGAGGTCGTTTACTTTTATTTTCATTTATTTTTTTCATAGCTACTATATTATATACAAAAAAGACAAGAAAAATAAGAGGATGTATGATATTCTTTTTTCATTGGAGGTTATTATGATTATTCCTGAATTTTTACATGAATCCGATTGCATAGGGATTACCGCAAGTAGCTGTGGAATACTTGATAAAAAAAAAAAATACATTGATAGTATAAATAATATCAAGAAACAAGGATTTACAATAAAAGAAACTGAAAATGTATATACTAATGGAATGGTAAGTGGTTCCAGTCTACAACGAGCTAAGCAATTCATGGACTTAATAGAAGACAACCAAGTTAAGGCCATTGCCATTGCTTCGGGAGGAGACTTTTTATTTGATATGCTTCCTTTTTTGGACTATGAAAAAATCAAAAACAATCCTAAATGGATTATTGGAAGCAGTGATCCTACAAGCCTTTTGTTTACCATAACAACAAACTTAAATATTCAGACTATTTATTCTCCTTGTAATATGTCGGGATTTAATGGCCAAATGCATCCTTCTTTATATTCTTTTTTTGATATTTTAAAAGGAAAAAAAGTAAAACAAATTCAATATGACTATTGTGAAAAAGTATCTTTTTCTGATTCTTTTGATTTAAGAAATGAATGGACTATTATTAATGGGCCAGTCGATTGTACAGGAACTCTTATTGGTGGTTGTATTGAATGTTTAAAAGATGTTATAGGTACAAGATTTGACCATACCAAAGAATTTATTTCTCAATTTGATCATATGATTTGGTATTTTGATGTATTTAATATGAGTGCTGAATCACTTTACCTTACTTTAACACAATTTAAAAACGCAGGATGGTTTACCAATTGTAATGCGATTTTAATTGGAAAAGTTGCCTTTGAATCAAGTTTTGTTGGACTTTCTTACCAACAAGCCATTGCCCAAGCCATTCAAGATATACCTGTTATTTATCGATTCGATATAGGTCATGTCAAACCATCTTTTACTATGATTAATGGTGCTAAAGCCCACGTAGTTTATAATCAAAAAGGATACATAAAAATCGAGGACTAGCCTCGATTTTTTAGAATACTAGATTTCTTGGAGTTCGTGGATATGGTTGTACATCACGAATATTTTGTACACCACTTAAATACATTAACATACGATCAAATCCAAGACCAAATCCAGAGTGTTTACATCCTCCAAAGCGTCTTAAATCTAAATACCATTGCAATGTTTCTTGTTCCATTCCCATTTCTTTCATACGATTTACTAAGACATCATAACGTTCTTCACGTTGTGAACCACCAACTAATTCACCAACATAAGGAACTAATAAATCACATGCTGCAACCGTTTTATTGTCATCATTGACACGCATATAGAATGCCTTAATATCTTTTGGATAATCTGTTAAGAATACAGGTCCATTAACGACTTTTTCACAAATATATCGTTCATGTTCACTTTGTAAATCCATTCCCCAGAAAATATCTTGATTTTCGAATTGATCTTTAGCTTTTTCTAAGTGTGAAATTGCTTCTGTATATGTCATACGTTTGAAATGAGAATTCATAACTTTTGTGACACGATTAATACAATCTTTATCAATCATTTTCGCAAAGAATTCCATTTCTTCTGATGCGTTTTCTAAACAATATTGAATACAATATTTAATCATTTCTTCAATACAATCCATATCGTCACTTAAATCCGCAAAAGCCATTTCAGGTTCAATCATCCAGAATTCAGAAGCATGTCTTGTTGTATTTGAGTTTTCAGCACGGAAAGTAGGACCAAATGTATACACGTTACGATAAGCCAATGCGAATGGTTCAACATGTAACTGTCCTGAAACAGTCAGTTGAGCATGTTTACCAAAGAAATCTTTTTCATAGTTATCATCTTTACGGCAAGTAACAGTAAAACATTCCCCTGCTCCTTCCGCATCATTTCCTGTAATTTCAG
>JAQYFP010000070.1 GCA_028723085.1 Erysipelotrichaceae bacterium
TGAGCAGGATAAAATACATAGAAAAAGTATTTAATTCCTTTACCTCGCTTCCCATTATACATTGCCACAAGTAAAGCCGAAGGTATCGCAAATAATTCCACAAAAGAAAAATTTAATAAAGAAAGCACAATAGTACTACAAACAAGGGCTAAGACAGGTTGATCCTTCATTAAATAAATGATAAGAATCGTTAAAATACCAGAAGTACCATAACTTGAATCAAACACAAATGTAACTAAAAAAGATGCCATTGTTACTAATGCGATAATGCAACCAAAATAAAGGACTGTATTTTGCTTTGTTTCATATCGTTTCTTTTCGATTGAAATAGCCCATATCATCATAAATCCTGTGAATAAAGTAAAGAATACATTGTTGTTTTTTAAGGAAAAAATACAACCATTAAAGGCCATGTCATAAGGAATTTCAGACAAAAGGGCAAACAAGCCCAATCGAAACGCATATTTTGTTTTATTTTTTGTATGCATAAATCCTTGCACTAAAAGGAAACAAAATAAGGGAAAGGCAAGTCTTCCTATCCAGTGCATAACTTCATTCATTTTCCATAATATTTGTTCATGTTGTGAAATCCATAAAAGAAAGGATTGTTTCATACCTGTATAGGTATGAGCAGAATACGATGCACTTAAAATCGAGGCAAAGGGTATATACGCAAAATGGTCTATCAACATACTTACTATGGCAATGACCTTTAAATGAAAGCTTGTGAATATTTTAGGTAGTTTCATATTTATCTCCATTCTATTTTTGATGGGACAAGTATACAGAAGCATTATTAATTTTTTCTAAATAAATACCTATTTTTTTATATATTTTTGATCTGATTCAGGCATTTTATCATCGGATATATAACGTTCAACTTTCATGTGTAAATCATATTTTTTACGTAAATCGATAATGGTATTCATCATAGGTGAAGCATGATGAACATCAATTGCTTCCTGTGAAGTCCAACTATCAATCAATAAAACAGTGGAATCATCATTGTAAGGAAAGAAATAATCATATCTTAAATTTCCTTGTTCTTGTTTAATCGCATCCACTGTACCAGAAGAAAACATTTCCTGTACAAATTGACGTGCACTTCCTTTTTTTCCAGAATAATAAATATTAATTGTTATGGCCATAAATTTTCCTTTTTAAATACATCATAAAAATACCTATCAATAAACCGACCGATGAAATCACAAAATACCATAGCGCATGAATAAAAGCAGTTTCATTATAGTATATAAAAACCGATGGAATAAAGAATATAGAATTTAATATAGGGTAGATGTATTTTATTTTCGTTTGTGTTAATCCCATAAAAATAGATAAAATAAAGGTCATTATAATAATGATGAACACCATTCCCATCGCATCAGTAGGACCTGCTGTCAATGGAAAAATATAAAACATAAATAATTGAAATAGGAATAAAATTATTTCTTTATAGTAATTTTTCATAAATTTCCTCTTTTATTCATCTTTGAATAATTGATTTAATAATTGGTCTTTATTATTGATATACATCTCCACTATTTTATAACTGTCTGTTTCTTCATATGTGCACTCATGAATTATGCCATCATCAAAAGATAAAATTTGAGCATCGGGAATGCCAAGTAAAATAGGAGAATGAGTGGCTATAATAAATTGAGCTCCTTGTTTAGCACTGTTATATATTTCCATCAATAATGTCAACTGTCGCTGAGGACTTAAAGCGGCTTCCGGTTCATCTAATAAATATAGACCATATGAATTTAATTGTTTTTGAACCAGAGAAAGAAAACTTTCACCATGAGATTGTTCATGATATTTTTCAGATGGATGCCCTATATCTGCATAGTCCATTTCTTTGGTTGCGACATTATAAAAACTCTCTGCTCTTAGAAAATAAGACCACTTAGGTTTATGAACACTTTTAGAAAGACGAATTCCTTTATATAAAGAAGAATGAGTGTCATAAGTTGAAAAAGAATAATTTCTAGATCCTCCTTCAGGGTTTAATCCATAGGCTATGGCGATGGCTTCTAATAACGTTGATTTACCTGTTCCATTTTCACCTACAAAAAAGGTGATGGGTTTTTCAAATGTGAGTTCATTTAAATTTTTTAGGGCTTCAATATGATATAGATAATTATCAAAAGTAACTTTTGACCAATCTATGTATATTTTTTTGATAAATAAGTCATTAATATATTCATAATAATAAGACTGTTTTTGATATGTCAATTTAAAAAAAATTATATTTTTTATTTGACTATAAAGTTAGCTAATGCTAACATAATTAACGATTAGCGAAAACTAACTAGGAGGATAGAATATGATTCCTTTAACATTTGCCAATATAGGACAAGAACATAAGATACAAAGAATAAGTGGAAACTCGCAAGTAAAGAAACACTTAGAAAATTTAGGTTTTATTGTTGGAAGTGACATTACTGTTATTTCCTCTTTATCTGGAAATGTAATCGTAAATGTCAAAGAATCGAGAATTGCGATTAGTAAAGAATTGGCGCAAAAAATAATGATTTGAAAAAGGAGATTAAATCGATGAATACATTGAAAGATGTGCAAGTAGGACAACGAGTAAAAGTTGTCAAAATCCATGGCACAGGTGCTATAAAAAGAAGAATTATGGATATGGGAATTACTAAGGGAACGGAAATATGTATCCGAAAAGTGGCTCCATTAGGAGATCCAATTGAAATTAATGTACGTGGATATGAATTATCGATTCGTAAAGCGGATGCGAATATTATAGAAGTAGCATAATTTTTTTTTAAGTTTAAGTTAGTTAAAACTAATTATAGAGGAGACAAGAATGAATATCAGAATTGCTTTAGCAGGAAATCCTAATTCAGGAAAAACAACATTGTTTAACGCTTTAACAGGCTCTAATCAATTTGTTGGAAATTGGCCAGGTGTTACAGTAGAGAAAAAAGAAGGAAAATTAAAAAAAGACAAAGAAGTAATTATTACGGATTTACCAGGGATTTACTCTCTTTCGCCTTATTCATCAGAAGAAGTAGTGGCAAGAAATTATTTAATTCATGAAAAAGTGGATGTCATTTTGAATATTGTAGATGGGAGCAATCTTGAACGAAATTTATATTTAACTACGCAGTTACTAGAACTAGATATCCCTGTTGTAATGGCTATTAATATGATGGATGTCGTAAAGAAAAATGGAGATCAAATTAATACAAAAGAATTATCTAAACAACTAGGAATTCCTGTATATGAAATATCAGCTTTGAATGAAATAGGAATCAATCAAGTTATACAAGCTTGTCTTCATCCATGTGCATGTGAAACAAAAAACATTTTTTCAAAGCAAATTGAAGATACTTTATCATGTATTGAAAATCAACTAAGTAGCATCGAAAAGAAAAGATGGCATGCGATAAAAGTATTTGAACGCGATGAAAAAATAATGAAGGAATTAAATTTAGCACCAGATCAATGTGATTCAATTGAAAAAATAATTCAAGAAATAGAACAAGAATATGACGATGACAGTGAATCCATTGTCACAAATGAACGATATGAATATATTTCTACGATATTATCAACATGTTACAAAAAAAATAATAAAGGAAAGTTATCGACATCGGATAAAATTGACCGTATTATTACCAATCGAGTTCTAGGATTACCGATTTTTGCACTCGTAATGTTTTTGGTTTATTGGATTGCGATGGGGCCATTTGGAACTATGATGACAGACTGGGCTAATGATGGTGTGTTCGGAGATGGATGGCATTTATTGGGAATTGGTGGTTCTCAATATGAACAAGCTATGGAACAATATGGAAATAGCACAGAAATTATTGATGGATTTATGGTTGAATATGGAAATGAAAATATGGTGAGTTTACTAGAATTAGATGCTTTAAAAGCTCTGGATGAACTATATAATTTGACTCCTGAAAACACGCAAATATCATATGAAGTCATTGATGAAGAAACACTTGATAGTGAAGTATTTGTTGCGAATAAAAAAGATTTAGAAAAAGCCATCCATGAGTATACAAATGTTGAATATAAACAAGCTTTTGGACAACCGGATACATCAACTTACGGAATATGGATTCCAGGAATCCCTGTTTTAGTGAATGAAGCATTAGAAAAACTAGAAGTTAGTGGTTGGTTATCAGGATTGATTAACGATGGAATTGTAGCTGGAGTAGGAGCTGTACTAGGTTTTGTTCCACAGATGTTGATATTGTTTTTCATGTTAGCTTTTTTAGAATCATGTGGATATATGACACGAATTGCCTTTGTATTGGATCGTGTTTTTCGAAAATTTGGATTATCTGGCAAATCCTTTATTCCCATGTTGATTGGAACTGGATGCGGAGTGCCAGGTATTATGGCAAGTCGTACAATTGAAAACGAAAACGATCGTCGTATGACCATTATCACAACAACTTTTATTCCATGTGGTGCTAAAATACCTTTTATTGCCATGATTGCCGGAGCTTTATTTAATCATTCAGCTTGGATTTCTACTATGTGTTATTTTATTGGTATGGCAGCTATTATTGTTTCTGATATTATCTTAAAGAAGACAAAACCTTTTTCAGGTGATACAAGTCCCTTTGTGATGGAACTTCCTTCTTATCATATGCCAACACTTAAAAACCTACTTCATTCGATGTGGGAAAGAGGATGGTCTTTTATTAAAAAAGCCGGAAGTGTGATTTTGCTTTCGACTATTATTATTTGGTTCACAACGTATTTTGGATTTGTGGAAGGCACATTTAGAATGTTGGAAGAATATGAATTATCGCATTCTCTATTGGCTTCCATTGGAAATATGATTGCTTGGATTTTTAAACCACTGGGATGGGGAAATTGGCAAGCAAGTGTTGCATCAATTACAGGATTAGTTGCCAAAGAAAATATTGTTGGTACAATGGGAGTAATCTATAGCTCATCTGGAAATGTATATCATAGCTTATCAAATGCGTTCACAAGTGTAACAGGATTATCGTTCTTAGTATTTAATTTATTATGTGCACCTTGTTTTGCGGCTATAGGAGCAATCAAAAGAGAAATGAATAATACGAAATGGACATGTTTTGCGATTCTATATCAATGTGGATTTGCATATGCGATTGCTTTCATGATTACCCAATTTGGAAATGTCCTAACTGGAACAACTCACTTTGCGGGATTGATTATCGCATTTATTGTCTTAATCGCAATGGTATATATGCTGTTTATAAAAAAAGGAGAAGCAAATAATGGAAGAATTTAATTTACCTACAATTATGCTTACGATTTTATTGGTCATAATGGTAGTTATGATTATTGTGAAGTTATATAAAGATAAGAAAAAAGGAAAATCTACTTGTGGTTGCGGTTGCTCAAGCTGTGCAATGAGTGGAATGTGTCATAAAAGGGAGAATTAATCTCCTTTTTTTTAAGCTTTTGAATTATAATGAAAAAAGATGAATCGGAGGATTTTTATGCATATTGATGAAGGAGCCAGAATCATTGTTGAAGATTGGTTACATATAAAAAAAGGTGATTTAGTTTATTTTATTGTTGATGAAACAAAAAAAAGAGAAGCCGAGGCCTTTGTTCGAGCCAGTAAAAAAGTAGGAGCAAACTATGAAGTAATTGAACTATGTTCTCATGAAATCCAAGCAGGACAAGCCATTGAAAATTTAAAATTTAAAATGGCCCAAGCCGATGCCGTAGTAGGAGCTACTAATTTTTCATTTATTACCACGGATGCGGTTTATTATGCTCTATCACGAGGAGTACAGTTTTTATCGATGCCCATGTCCACAAATGATGGATCTTCTTTGTTGGAACAAGATTTTTTGAAAATGGATCCCGATGAAGCAAATCGCATTGGTATGCCCATGTTTTGGGAAATGCGTAAAGCCAATAAAATTCATGTCACAACGGAATTAGGAACAGATTTATATTTTGATATTACCGATCGTTTCCCAGGTATTTTTCATGGATCGCTATGGGAAATTGGAAAGTGTTCATCTGCTAGTTTTGAAATTTATATTCCACCTGTTGAATATAAAACATCAGGGCGATTGGTATTAGATGGTTCTATGGGGTATATTGGCTTAGTACAACAACCAACGGAAATTATTATTGAAAATGGCTATATTAGTCGCATTGAAGATACAAAAGATGGCATTAAATTATTAAAATACATTGAATCATTTCATGATACAGAGATGTTTTGTGCCGCTGAATTTGGAATTGGCTTAAATACCGAAGCAAAATGCCAAGGCATTAGTTATATTGAAGATGAATCGGCCTTTGGTACATTTCACATTGGATTTGGAAGAAATTTGGCATTAGGTGGTTGTCACAATGCGACAGGACATTTTGATTTAGTAACTCATAATCCAACTATAACAGTCGATGATAAAGTGATTATGAAAAATGGAGTTGCTAAGGGAATTCGAATTGATGGTGATAGATATCACCACATGTAAAATTTTTCACATATAATGATAGATTTTTTCATTTAGATAGTTTAAAATATTACATATTTTCTATATTAGAGAAGGAGGAAAAAATATGGGAGATGCTATTAAGTTAATCGGTATCGTTATCGTAGTCATCGGATTTGTATGTAAATTTGATACGTTAGCCGTTGTTGTCGTTGCGGGAATCGTTACCGGTTTAGTTGGTGGAATGTCAATTATGGATATTTTATCAACATTAGGTACAGCTTTTTTGACAAACCGTACCGCTACTTTGTTTGTTTTAACGCTACCAGTTATTGGTCTATGTGAGCGTATGGGTCTTAGAGATAAGGCAGTTGACTTTATTAAAGGAATTAAGAATGCGACAACTGGTCGTTTGTTAGCTATTTGGCAAACAATTCGTACAATTTGTTCAGCTTTCTCATTACGTGTTGGAGGACATGCCCAATTTATTCGTCCATTGATTAATCCAATGGCACAAGCTGCTGCTGTTGCCAAATATGGTGAAATTGATGATCAAACAGAAGATGAAATCAAAGGTATGGCTGCTTCAACAGAAAACTTTGGTAATTTCTTTGCGCAAAACTGTTTCATGGGTTCTTCAGGAACTTTATTAATTGTTTCGACTTTAAATGAAATCTTTAAATCAAATGGAATTGCACAAGAAGTAACAGCCAACCAAATTGCTTTACAATCAATTCCAATTGCAATTATTTCAGTTGTTGTAGGTGTTGTATATGCATTATGGTATGATGCAAAATTAAAGAAACGTTATAAAAAGAAGTAGGAGGGTGAACAATGTTAAATATTGAATGGACAACAAGTACTATTCTTGCAGAAGTCTTCTACTGTGTAATTGGACTTATTTTTGCTATGGCAGGATACAGTGCTTTAAAAAATAAAAATTGTGAAAAGAATGTAACAACAGCTATTTTCTGGTTTGTTTTAGCTGTAACATTTATCGTAGGACCATATATTCCAACATGGATTACAGGATTATGTATTGTGATTTTAGCTTGTTTAACAGCAGGTGGATTTGTTAAACCTGCTGCAGTAAATGTACCAAAAGCTGAAGAAACACGTTCAAATGCGGATAAACATGGATACAAAGTGTTCCTTCCACCTGTTGTGTTAGCTATTACAGCTGTTTTAGTCGCAACATTCTTACCACAACTAGGAGCAAACAATGCCATTGGTATTAGTGCTATTGTGGCTTTAATTGTTGCTTATATCATTTTCAAACCAAAATTATCAACACCATTTAAAGATGGAGTACGTTTAGTGGATAACGTTGGTACAACAGGTATCTTACCTCAAGTATTAGCTGCCTTAGGTTCATTATTTACTGCAGCTGGAGTCGGAACTGTTATCGCTACAGCCGTAGGTGGATTAATTCCAGAAGGATCTCATTTCATCGCTGTTGCTGTATACTGTATTGGAATGGCATTATTCACAATGATCATGGGAAATGGATTTGCTGCTTTTGCGGTAATTACTGTTGGTATTGGATATCCATTCTTAATTGCTCAAGGTGCGAATCCAGTTGTTGTTGGTGCTCTTGGTTTAACAGCTGGATATTGTGGAACATTAATGACACCTATGGCTGCTAACTTTAATATCATGCCAGCCGCATTACTTGAAACAAAGAGTAAATACCGTGTAATCTTTGCACAATTACCTGTTGCTTTAATTATGTTAGTGGCTCATATTTTATTAATGTATTTCTTAGCATTCTAGGGAGGCAAATATGAAATTATTATTAACAGGATTTGACCCATTTGGAGGAGAACCAATCAATCCAGCATGGGAAGCTGTAAAATTAGTAAGTGATCAAATTGGAGACATCGAAGTTGTTAAAGTACAAGTTCCAACTGTTTTCAATAAATCAATTGAAACGGTAGCAGCAGCTATGGAATCAGAACAACCAGATTATGTATTATGCATTGGACAAGCGGGCGGACGCTTTGACTTAACTCCGGAAAGAGTTGCGATTAATGTAAACGATGCACGTATTCCTGACAATGAAGGAAATCAACCAGTTGATGGTCCTATCTTTGAAGATGGAGCACCTGCTTATTTTGCATCTTTACCAATTAAAGCTATGGTAAAAGCAATGAGAGAAGCTGGAGTGCCAGCAAGTGTATCAAATACAGCTGGAACCTATGTATGCAACCACTTAATGTATGGTGTTTTATACACAATTGCTAAAAAATATCCAAATATGCGCGGTGGATTCATGCACGTTCCATTTATCACAAGTCAAGTTGTGAATCGTCCAACTCCAGCGGCTAGCTTGAGTCTGGAAACAATTGCGAAAGGAATTGAAGCTAGTATTAAGGCTATTTCAGAAAACCAAGAAGACTTAAAAGTTGCGGAAGGTGCAACTCACTAAAACATTGCGTATATGTCATCAAGGCATATACGTTTTTTATGTTATGATAGAGTAGTGAGGATTCAAAATGAAGCGACGATACTACAATGGAATAATTTATACGAAATAGCTACAAGAATACGCAATATGAAGCCATGGAATAAATTTAATGATACAAATCATGTAAAGTGGACTTTAATCACGGGGAAATGTATTATATGGAACGTGAAATGCAGTTCTAAACAACTTCCTCTTTTAAGGCTACGAGCAAAACACGTTGTTATCACAAGCAATGACTTATTATTTGATTTGATGGATGCACCGATTCGAAATAGAAGAAGGTAAAATCAATGCTTTTTGTTTATATATGGAAACAACTTTTTCTATACCAGTTTGCTGGAAACCAATTAAATCAGATGAAAATTTAATAACACAAATAGCGGATAACCTTATTACTTATATTATTAAACGAGGAGCTCCTAAAGAAATTCATGCTTCGAATATTTTAATTGCGTATGCGATTGACTCTATTTGTAAAATATGTGATATTAAGATTAAAATAGTAAATTAATTACCGGTTTGTCAAGCAGGTATTGAAGACATAAAAAGACGCTATGGATATGATAAATAAAAAAACAATAATAATTGCCATTGATGGTCGCTGTGCAGCAGGAAAAAGCACGCTTGCCAATGTAATTCACAAACAAATAAATTGTAATGTCATTCATATGGATGATTTCTTTTTACAAGAGCATCAACGAACAGAACAAAGATATAAAGAAGTTGGTGGAAATATTGACTATGAACGTTTTATACAAGAAGTGATGATTCCTTTAAAGAAAGGACAACCTTTTTCTTATCGTAAATTTGATTGCCATGAAATGAATTTTACGAATACGATACAAGTCAATCCTAAATTGATAACAATTGTAGAAGGAAGTTATAGTTGTCATCCTGTTTTATGGAATTACTATGACATTCATATTTTTTTAGACGTTGATTCAAAGATACAAATGCAACGCATTATAAATCGAAATGGAAAACAAAAAGCTAAAACATTCAAAGAGAAATGGATTCCTATGGAAGAACAATATTTTTTGAAATACAATATAAAAAATAGATGTGATTATATAATAAATGGAGGAGAAAATATGAGTAAAGTATATTTTTCAAGAACAATTACTCCTGAAAAAGTAGTAGAACTATATAAAATGCTCAATAAAGATCTACCTGGAAAGGTGGCTGTAAAACTTCATTCAGGAGAAAAGGGAAATCAAAATTTTTTAAAACCTGATTTCTTTAAACCAATGATTGAATATGTAGATGGAACGGTAGTTGAGTGTAATACGGCTTATGAAGGGGAAAGAAATACTACTGAAAAACATCAAAAACTATTGAAAGAACATGGATGGAGCCAATATTTTAAAGTGGATTTATTAGATGCACAAGGACCGGATTTAAAACTAGAATATCCTAAAGGAAAAATTATAAAAGAAAATTATGTAGGAAAAAACATTGTGAACTATGATTCCATGTTAGTTTTATCGCATTTTAAAGGCCATCCTATGGGCGGATATGGAGGCGCATTAAAACAATTATCAATTGGAATTGCGTCATCATTTGGTAAAGCCTATATTCATGGAGCAGGGGTTCCTGAAAATATCTGGACAGCCAATCATGATTTATTTTTAGAATCAATGGCTGATGCAGCCGGTTCCGTTGTGGATTATTTTAAAGACAACATCGTTTATGTGAATGTTATGAAAAATATGAGTGTAGACTGTGATTGTTGTGCAGTTGCTGAAGATCCATGTTTAAAAGACATAGGAATATTAGTATCGTGTGATCCAATTGCGATTGATCAAGCATGTATTGATTTAGTTTATCAAAGTGAGGATCCAGGAAAAGAACACTTTATTGAACGAGTGGAAAGTCGTAATGGAATTCATACAATTGAAGCAGCATGTGAACTAGGATATGGGTCAAGGATATATGAATTAATTGAAGTTGAATAAGCAGCTGACAAGAGCTGTTTATTTTTTGAATGGAAATCGATATAATTTATAAAGAAATAATTAAGGAGGAAACATATGAGTGGATTTTTACCGGTCACAAGACAAGAAATGATAGAAAGAGGTTGGGAACAACCGGATTTTGTTTATGTAAGCGGAGACGCTTATGTGGATCATCCTTCCTTTGGAGCAGCCATTATTACTCGTGTACTAGAAAGTCATGGCTATAAAGTATGTATGCTCGCTCAACCAAATTGGAAAACAACTGAAGATTTTAAACGCTTTGGAAAACCTCGTCTTGGTTTTTTGGTTTCTAGTGGAAACATCGATTCTATGGTGAATCACTATTCTGTTTCAAAAAGACGTCGTAAACAAGATTTATATTCCAATAATGGAGAAAGTGGACATCGACCTGATCGCGCTGTCATTGTGTATTGTCAAAAAATAAGAGAAGCCTATAAAGATGCCACAATTATTATTGGCGGAATTGAAGCAAGTTTAAGACGATTAGGACACTATGATTATTGGTCAGATACAGTACGTCAATCTATTTTAGTGGATAGTTCGGCGGATTTATTAATGTTTGGAATGGGAGAAAACAGCATTGTGGAAATTGCCGATGCCTTGGATTCAGGCATTGATGTGCAATATTTGACGTATTTAGATGGAACGGTGTATAGAACTAAGGATTTATCAAATATTGGTGAAGAATATATTGTGCTTCCTTCGTTTGAAGAAATAAAAAATGATAAAAAAGCATATGCCCAATCTTTTTATAAACAATATCTAAATACGGATCACTATGCTTCCAAAATATTAGTAGAACCATATCAAGGTTTTTATATTGTTCAAAATCATCCCAATCGTCCTCTAACACAAATGGAATTCGATGATGCGTATTCTTTACCATATATGCGAACATATCATCCAATGTATGATTACATTCCAGCTATTGAAGAAGTTAAATTCTCTTTGACAAGTAATCGTGGATGTTTTGGTGCATGTAACTTTTGTGCATTAAACTTTCATCAAGGACGTATTATTCAAACACGCTCACATGAATCATTGATTGAAGAAGCGAAAATTTTAATTCAAGATCCAAATTTCAAGGGATACATTCATGATGTTGGGGGGCCAACGGCAAACTTTAGACAAACGGCTTGTGACAAACAAAAGGAACATGGTGCTTGTCCAACGCGTCAATGTCTATGGCCAAAGCCTTGTAAAAACTTGAAAGTAGATCATAGTGACTATACAAAATTATTAAAAGAACTTCGTTCACTTGATGGTGTAAAAAAAGTATTTGTTCGCTCGGGTATTCGCTATGATTATTTGTACTATGATAAAGATGATACATTCTTTAGAGAACTTGTTCAAAATCATATTAGTGGACAACTAAAAGTGGCTCCAGAACATATTAGTAATCAAGTATTAGATAAAATGGGAAAGCCAAGAAAAGATGTGTATTTTAAATTTGTAGAGAAATATGAAAAATTAAATAAAGAATATAATAAAAATCAATATTTAGTGCCTTATTTAATGTCATCGCATCCGGGTTCGGATTTAAATGCGGCTATTGAATTAGCAGAGTATTTACGTGATATTCATCATCAACCTGAACAAGTACAAGACTTTTATCCTACACCAGGAACTTTATCAACGGCTATGTATTATACGGGATTGGATCCAAGAGATATGAAACCGGTATATGTTGCCAAAACTCCAAAAGAAAAGGCTATGCAGCGTGCTTTAATGCAGTATAAAAATCCCCGTAACTATGATTTAGTATATGAAGCATTAACGATTGCTGGGCGTACGGATTTAATTGGATATGATTCTAAATGTCTAATTCGACCAAAGAAGAAAGGATAATTTCTTCTTTTTTTTAGACATTGAAATTCAATTGTGAAAAATTGAAACAATGTGCTATGAAGTGTCCATGGTTTAAAAAAAATTAGATGTTATGATAAAACCGTTAAGGAAGTAGAATTTTAGTTTTATTTATCGTATATACTCTAAAAAATGTTTAATCCTCTCATATGATAATAAAACGAAATTCTTAGGATAGTGCCATTGGCACTATCCATCAGGAGGTTTTTATGAATGCATCAAATACAATTAAAAAATATGGACTTGAAAAAGTAATTGATTATTTATATAAAGATCCAGATAAAAATTTATTAAAATTAATGGACTGGGCCGATAAATTTGCCAAAGGTGAATTTGAACCTCAACGAAGAATGATTCGTAAAGTCATTACTGAAAAAGATCATCCCTACCACACTTTTGTGTATCGTTTATTAACGGATGTAGATCCATATGTATTAAAAACAATCGCATCTAATTTCTTTATCAATGCTGTATTAGAGGGATGGCCTGTTCAAGAAAAAGCACGAAAAGAAAATGGATGTAATATTCCATGGACGATTTTATTAGATCCTACTTCGGCTTGTAATTTACATTGTACTGGTTGCTGGGCTGCAAATTATGGAAATCGCTTAAATTTAAGTTTTGATGAAATTGATGATATAATTGAACAAGGAAAAAAATTAGGAATTTATTTCTATATTTATACAGGTGGAGAACCACTTGTTCGTAAAAATGATTTAATTAAAATTTGTGAAAAACACAATGACTGTATATTCTTATGTTTTACCAATGCGACTTTAATTGATGAACAATTCGCAAATGATATGTTACGCGTAGGAAACTTTGTACCTGCTATTTCTTTAGAAGGTTTTGAACAAGCAACCGATGGACGAAGAGGTACAGGTGTCTATGATAAAGTTATTGCGGCTATTGAATTGTTACGTAAAAAGAAATTAGTTTATGGTATTTCTTCTTGTTATACTAGAGCAAATTTTGAATCTATTACATCAGAAGAATACTTTGATAAATTAATTGAAATGGGATGTTACTTTATATGGTATTTCCACTATATGCCAGTAGGAAACGAAGCATCAACGGATTTACTTCCTACGCCTGAACAAAGAGTGGAAACATATAATCGTATTCGTAAGTATCGTGCCACAAAACCATTGTTTGCTATGGATTTCCAAAACGATGCGGAATACGTTGGTGGATGCATTGCTGGTGGTAGACGATATCTTCATATCAATGCCAATGGTGACATGGACCCATGTGTATTTATTCATTATTCGGATTCCAATATTCGTGAAAAGTCATTATTAGAAGGATTGAAATCACCAATGATGATGGCTTACCATGACAATCAACCATTTAATGAAAACATGTTGAGACCTTGTCCAATGCTTGAAAATCCTGAAAAACTAAGACAAATGGTAGCCCAAAGTAAAGCTCATTCTACGGATTTAGAATCGAAGGAATCTGTTGATCATCTTTGTTCAAAATGTGATGACTATGCAGATAAGTGGAAACCAGTCGCAGATCAATTATGGCAAGATTCAAAAAATAAGTAGGCAATTGTGTAACAATTGCCCTTTTTTTAAGGGATGAGATAAATGAAGAAAAGAATTAGAGATATAATTTTATTTAGTTTTATTGGAATTGTGATTTACTTTGTATTTAAAGACGACTATCAAGAAATTTTTGTTTCTTTAAAACAATTGTCTGTTTCACAGTTTATAGTTTTAATGATAATTGAATTTGTCTTTTTAGTATTTGATGCATTATCGTGTTTTATTTTATTAAGAAAACACAGTAAAAAAATAAAATTCAAAGATACACTTATGTTAACGTTTATTGGTATCTTTGCGACTATTGGTACATCAAATGCAGGAACGATTCCCATTCAAAGTTATTTTCTTTATAAAAAAGACATCGAACCAAATTTTTCATTGAGTGCTATGACATGGGAATGTATTTTCTATAAAATAGGTGTTTTACTTTTATCAATTATAGGCCTTGTTTTCAATTATGAATGGATTAAAAAACGAATACCAGATTCTTTATGGATTATTGAATTCGGATTATTTATTTGTCTTGGATTTATTATTGTTTTAATTGGAATTTGTTCTTGGAAAAAGATGGGAGACTTAATTATTAAGTTATTAAATAAATTACCGGATAAATGGCATAAAAAAATTGAAACAATCGAAAATCAGATTCATAGAATATATCAAAGTTCGAAGGATATCGCCTTTGATTGGAGAACAAATATAGAAGTCATAGGAACACAAATTCTAAGAATTTTATCAAAGACATTATTGATTTATACTTCGATGGTATTTTTAAACATTGATGTATCTATGATTCAAATTATAGTGTTATCTATATTTATGTTGTTGATTGTGGGATTTTTACCACATGTGGCAGGATTAGGCCCTATTGAATTGTCTTTTGTGATTTTGTTTTCAAGTTTAATGACATCTACTCAAAGTCATACCGCATTGGTTTTATATCGTATCTTTGATTATTTTATTCCTTTTATTATGAGTGTATTTGTCACAGTTTATTTTAAGAAAAAAATTGATAAAGAAAAAAGGGTTTCATAGCGAAACTCTTTTGTTTAGTTCATTAAATAATTCATTTGTAGCTTGTTCATTGTTTTCGTTAATTACTAAAATAGTTTGTTCTAAATGTATTTCTATACAAATAGGACAAGACTTATATGTATAGCGTTTGTAGTCTCCATATAAATTATTATGAAAAGATCCCATTGACAGTTTTAAATTCCCAAAGCCAAATGTACGAAGTCCAATTTGTTGGTTTGATACAATTTGAATGGATTGAACATCACTATAAGTTAGAATGAAATCTTTCCAATATGGGCTATGAATCAATAAATATGAATCCATGAATTGATATGATACGTGTCCAATGAATAAACAAAGAATAACGAATATAAGAATAATAACGGTATACATGATGTGAATCTGCTACTCAAAATGTGTCCGAATATACTCAAACACATCGAGAAATTGAAGTCCTCACGGATACTTCTTACTGTTTCAACGTATATGCTTTGGTAATCTGCAAACAGATATACTACTCACAAATTCTTGTACACTCCACAGTCG
>JAQYFP010000071.1 GCA_028723085.1 Erysipelotrichaceae bacterium
CCTTTTTTATATATAGTATCACAAAAGTTAAGCGGGTTCATTTTTATATAAAAAAAGAAGTTCTATATTTCAAGAACTTCATAAATTTTATTTAAGACTTCCTCAAATCCAATTTTTTCTGTTGAACTTACGCCATAAATATTTTTTAAAGGAATTTGTAGTGACTGTGAAATCACCTTTAACGCTTTTACACGCTTTGTTTTACTTACTTTATCTATTTTAGTGGCGACAACAATAATAGGAATATTGTTTTCTTTCAAAGAAGAAATCATTTCGATATCATCTTTAGTCACATCATGTCGTGAATCCACTAAAGAAATAACGGCCTTTAATTGTTTTCTTTGTGAGAAATATTCTTCCATCATTTCTCCCATTTGAATCAACATAGCCTTTGACATTTTCGCATAACCATATCCTGGTACATCTACTAACATCCATTTTTGATCAATGTTAAAGAAATTAATTAAACGAGTTTTTCCAGGTGTGTTTCCAACATATGCCAATTTCTTTTTATTACATAAAGCATTGATAAAACTTGATTTTCCAACATTACTTCGTCCAACAACAACAATTTCAGGTAAATCTGTATCTGGCCATTGACTGGCATTTACACATGATGTAACGAATTCGCTATTCATATTAACCTACCAATGCGTTTTGTAAAACTTGTTTACAAGTTTGAACTGGAATAAATGTCATTGAATCTTTGATTTCTTGAGGAATATCATCTAAATCTTTCACATTATCTTTTGGAATTAAAATCGTATCAATTCCAGAACGATGTGCTGCTAATGATTTTTCTTTTAATCCTCCAATTGGAAGTACATTTCCACGAAGAGTTACTTCACCTGTCATAGCTAAATTAGCTTTTACTGGTTTTCCATTTAAACAAGAAACTAAAGCTGTTGTCATTGTAACTCCAGCACTTGGCCCATCTTTTGGAACAGCTCCTTCTGGTACATGGATGTGGATATCTAATTTTTCGAAGCACTTTGGATCAATACCAAATTCTTTGGCATGTGCTTTAATGTAGTCAAGGGCAATACTTGCACTTTCCTTCATAACATCTCCCAATTGTCCCGTTAAAATAAGTTGTCCCTTACCTTCAAATTTTTGTGCTTCAATTTGAAGAATATCACCACCAAAGTTTGTATAAGCTAAACCAGTAACTGTACCAACTTGGTCTTTCTTTTCTTTTTTACCATAATCAACTTTTTCATTTCCTAGCCATTCTTTTACTAATTTCTTAGTTAAAGTGATTGATTTTTTACCATCTTTCAAAATAGCTAAAACAGTCTTACGGCAAATTGTTCCAATTGTTCTTTCAAGTTGACGAACCCCTGCTTCACGTGTGTAATAACGAATTAAATAAAGAAGCATGTCATCGCTAACTTTTAATTGTGATGCCTTTAATCCATTTTCTTTCATTTGTTTAGGAAGCAAATGATCTCTGGCAATATGAATTTTTTCAACATCCGTATAACTAGATAATTGAATAATTTCAAGTCTATCTCTTAATGCAGGTGGAATATCATCTAAGTAGTTTGCCGTCGCAATAAATAATACCTTTGATAAATCATAACTTTCTTCAATATAGTGATCAGAGAACAATGAATTTTGTTCTGGGTCCAGTACTTCAAGCATTGCCGAACTTGGATCTCCTTTATAATCACTAGCCATCTTATCTAATTCATCAATTAAGAACACAGGATTCGTTACTCCTGCTTTTTTCATTCCTTGAATAATTCTTCCAGGAAGAGCTCCTAAATAAGTTCTACGATGTCCACGAATTTCCGCTTCATCACGAACACCACCTAATGACATTTTCACAAACTTACGATTTAAAGCACGGGCTACACTTTTAGCCAATGAAGTTTTACCAACTCCAGGAGGCCCTACTAAACATAAAATAGGTGCTTTTAAAGAATTTGTCATTTGTTTAACAGCCAAATATTCCATAATACGTTCTTTGACTTTTTCTAAACCATAATGATCTTCATCTAGAATTGATTGTGCTAAATTTAAATCTTCGTTATCTTGTGTTTCTTGCCACCAAGGAAGATCCATTAACCAATCGATGTAAGTTTTAATGACCCCTGTTTCTCCACTAGCCATTGGAAGCATTTCGTAACGCGATAATTCATCTTTCACTTTGGCTTTAATATAGTCAGGATAAGGATTTTCATCTAAACGTTTTCTAATGTTTTCAATGTCTTTATCTTGTTGCACGACATCTCCTAATTCTTCTTTGATGGCATGCATTTTTTCTCTTAAATAATAGTCTTTTTGACTTTGATCAATTCTTTCTTTTACTGTCTCGTTGATTTTTTGTTCAACTTCCGACATCTTTTTTTCTTTTTCAATGTCCGCAAGCAACATTTCTAATCGATCATTAATTCCTAGAGTCTCTAAGTATTGTTGTTTACGATCCAATGTTAAAGGAAACGCTTGTACAGCTTTATCTGTCAAAGCATCTGGTCCCATTCCCTTTGATAATTCAATCATCATTTCTTTAGGGAATAATTTTTCCACTTGCGTCATATTTTCAAATGATTGTGCAAGCATACGAATTAAAGTTTCTTCTTCAACCGCATCTTGTGGAAAACTCTTTTTAATTTCAACCGAACCAATATCTGATTTTGTTCCTTCTGTCCATGCTTTTAATTCAACACGATCAATTCCTCTAAACTTAATTCTTAAAAATTTATCAAAACGACGTACATGTCGAATTTCACATAATGTACCTACGCCATAGATATCATTGATAGTAGGATTTTCAATTTGCATTTCTTTTTGCGAAAATAATAAGACCTTAGACTCATAATTGTCTTGTGCATTTTCAACGGCTTTTAAAGAACTTTCTCTTCCCACGTCAATGACAATTTCTTGTTGTGGGAATACGATAACTCCCCTTGTACAAATTAAAGGATATTGCATTGGCATAAAAATTCCTTCCTTTCTTTTAAAAAAGACGCTAAGCGCCTTTTTTAGTTTATTCTATTTTATTACTTTACAGAAGATTTAATCAAGTCTAAAGCTTTACGGCTTTCTAATTCACCTTTAATGCTGTCAATTGAAATAATTGCTTTGATTTGAGCAACATCCATTTGATATTGTTCAGCCATTTTATTGTATTCTTCTTCAGCTTCTTCATCACTAGCTACAATGTTTTCTTGTTTGATGATAGCTTCTAAAACTAATGAAGATAATACATTCTTAGTTGCTTCAGGAACCATGTTAGCTTTTAAATCAGCTTCTGTTTGGTTTGTTGCTTGTAAGAATTGTTGAGCTGTAAATCCAGAACCTTGCATTTGGTTTTCGAAGTTACGATACATACGATCAACTTCTGATTGAATCATTACTTCTGGAATTTCAACTTTAGCATTAGCAGTAACTTGATCCATTAATGCATTTTCAAATTCGTCTTCTGCTTGTTTTTCTTTACGATTTACTAATTCAGTGCGTTTATTTTCTTTATATTGTTCAACTGTTTCAACACCTTCTTGTTTTAAACGTTGAACTAATTCATCATTGATTTCTGGTAATTCTTTAGCTTTAATATCATGAACTGTTACATTAAATACAGCTTCTTGACCAGCTAAGCTTTCTTCGTTGTAATCTTCAGGGAAAGTAACAACTACATCTTTAACATCTCCTGATTTAACACCAACTAATTGTTCTTCAAATCCAGGAATAAATGTATTAGATCCTAATTCTAAAGGATATTCTTGACCAGCTCCACCTTCGAATGGAACACCATCTTTAGTACCAACGAAATCGATAACAACTTGGTCACCGTTTTCAGCTGTTTGTCCTTCTTCTTTTAATACCCAGTCAGCATAACGAGATTGTAAAGCTTCTAATTCAGCTTGAACATCTTCGTCTGTTACATTTACTTCTGCTTTATGAATATCTAATCCTTTGTAATCACCTAAAGTTACTTCTGGTGAAACTGTACAAGTAAAGCTTAATACGACAGCTTCTTTTGTTGCTTCTTTAATATCTAATAAAGGACGATCCACTAAAGTTAAATCATGTTCTTTAATTCCATCACGTAATGCATCATTCGCAACTTCTTCAGCTGCTAAACTAAATAAATAATCATTTCCTAATTGTTTACGAATTAAAGCATCAGGAACTTGTCCTTTACGGAATCCTTTAATTGTGATTTGATTTTTTGCTGCTTTAAAAACTTTCTTTTGTGCTTTTTCCCAAGCATCTCCTTCAACTGTTACTACTAATTCACCAGTTGAATTTTCTTTTAATGTCCAACTACTTTGCATCATTTTCTCCTCGTCTTTCAATCAACAATGGAAGTTCTTCTACTTCCTCAAGTCCTTTCAATTTTATGAAAGTAAGAAATTCTTCGGATTGTCCAAAAGCTTCCATTACCAAGTGAATAATTGATTTTGCTAACGAAATAGCTGATAAATCACTAAAATCAAATGGACGCATTTCCAACACTTCTTGTTCTAATAAATGGTTGCAGAACTGATAGAAAGCGGGATTGTCATTGGATAACAATTCAGAAAAGATTTGTTTTGTTTCGATTAATGTTTTATCTTCCTGAGTTGTTAAGATACTACTTGGAATAAAAGTAATCTCTAATCCGTTTTTTAAAATTTTATAAGGAGTATCAATTTTCTGTTCCATCAAAGCTTCAATTAATTCCCCTTTAAATTCATCAAGAATATTCGAATCAAATACAGCCTGTACTTCTTGGACATAATTTCGTAAATTCATGTTCACCAATTCACTCACTGCTTTTTCTTGTTGAGCCGGTGTTCCATGAATCCACTCCATAATCTTGTCATCGTCCACCTTCCGGACTTTAACATCAAGATGGCTTTTGCACTCGCTTTGACATTCTTCTAATTGTTCAAGCACATCTTGCGGTACATAAGGCATTGAATTCTCTTGACAAATCAGATCATACGCTTGTGACCACTTGGATTCACTCATTAAATTTTTAATTTCACTCATTAAAGATTGATAATATGAATTCACGTAATCCTCCTAGCGTACATGTAATTTTAGCACATACAGCGCTAATAATCAATTAAAAAGGGGTGACCAACAATCTTTAAATTCTACTCAAAATAAAAGGACCTGGCTTTTGAAGTGAACTGAATAAGTTGGACCAACTTAGGAGGTTCACTTTTTAATATGCGATATACAAAAGAATTTAAATTGGAATGTGTAAAGAAATATTTAA
>JAQYFP010000072.1 GCA_028723085.1 Erysipelotrichaceae bacterium
AAATTTATTTAAAGCTTCATCTTTATTCATAACAACACATCCTTTCGAATAATAAAGACAAAACTATGATAGAATAAGAAATAGGAGAGAACCAGGCTTTATAAAAAAAAGCCCACACTCGTTAGAGTGTGTTAGTTCAATAATCAAAAAAGGAAGATATTATGAACTACTACATGCCAACTCAATTTTATTTAGAAAATAATTGTATTAAAAACCATCAAAAAGAATTAAATCAATGTGGAAAGAAAGCTTTGATTGTGACAGGTAAACACTCAAGTAAAATGAATGGATCTTTAGATGATTTAACAGAAAGCTTAACAATTCCTTATGTGATTTTTGATGAAATTGAAGAAAATCCAACTTTGGATATATGTGAAAAAGGAGCAGAAATCGGAAAGAAAGAACATGTTGATTTTGTGATTGGACTTGGTGGAGGTTCGAGCATGGATGCTGCCAAGGCCATTGCCTTGTTGATTAAAAACGAACAAGAAGACAAGACTTGTTTCTATCAAAAAAAGGAATTGGATTATGTTGATGTGATTTGTATTCCTACCACATGTGGAACCGGATCGGAAGTGACATCAAAGGCGGTATTAATGAATCCAAGCGAACACAAAAAAGGAAGTATCTCTCATGATATATGGCCTAAATATGCGTTTGTGGATGGAAAGTATTTAGCTTATGCATCTCATGAATTGATTGCCAATACGGCTATTGATGCCCTGTGTCATTTAATTGAAAGTCATCTCAACACAAAGGCCACCGATTTAAGTCACATGATAAGTGGTTATGGTCTACAAAAATTTAAGACAATCAAAGATTCCTTATTAACACATGAATACAATTATAATGAACTCATGCTTGTATCTTCTATTGCAGGAATGGCCATTGCCCAAACAGGAACGACGATTCCGCATGCCTTAAGTTATGATTTAACTTGTTTCTATAATATCAGCCATGGACAAGCATGTGGAATCTACATTGTTTCTTATCTAAGAGTTGGTATAGAACAAAATGATCAAGATGCCAAAGATGTTTTAAAATATTTAGGTTTTTCTGATATTGATTCTTTTGATGAATGGATTCATAAACTGATTAAAAAACCAAAAATTGAAGATCATGAATTCTTAAAAAATTCTATTTTAAAAAATGAAGCAAAATTAAGAACTTCTAAAATTTGCATTAAATCAGCTGAAATTCACAAAATTATAGAGGAATCACTTGACTAGTAGTGTATAATCTAATTACCTTTGAAAGGAAAAATTATGGAATACACAAAACATACAATTAATGAATTATTAGTGGGAATGTTCAACTATATTCTTTATATAGAAGAAAAAAATCTAAAAAAGAAAAATGTGAAGTTATCAATGAATGAAGTCCATTTGTTGGAAAGTATTGAAAAAGCTAGTGACAATACGATGTCACACATTGCCAAGAGAAGTATGATCACACAAGGAACTTTGACAACCAATGTAAAGGGATTGGTTGCCAAGGGATATGTGGAACGATATAAAGATGATAAAGATAAACGTATTGTTCGTTTACGAATTACCGAACCTGCTAAGAAAGTCTTAAAAATTCATGATCAATTTCATGAAGAAATGATTGATAAAGCTATTTCGGATTTAAATCTTGAAGACAACAAAGTCTTAATCGATTCTCTACAAAACATCTTAGATTACTTCCGTGAACAATATGGAGATGGTAATAACTAAAAACAGCGCTTGCTGTTTTTTTTGTCTTTTTGATACAATGAATATGGAGGTAGGTTAAAGTGAAAGATCGTAAAATAATCTATGTTGTATTACTAATATTGTTTCTATTTGTTGGTTTCTTTATTGGCTATCAAATAAAAGATAGTGATGAAATGTATAGTGAAACAGTTGTTCAATTAGATAATGGTACCTATAAAACTAATGATCCTGCTTTAGTCTTAACAATTGAATCTTCTTATTTTATTCTCTATGAAGGAAATGAAATAATAGATGAAGGAAAGGTTGTTTATAATGAGAATAATACATTTACATTAAATGAATATTATCTTTATGCCATTGATCGTAATCATCTGATATTATTTGATAAAAATCACTTCATCCCATTTGAAAAACTGTCTACCGCCATTGTGAAATATGAATAATGTCAAATAGTATCCGCTAGTTGGTTTGCGGGATATAAAAGGCGAATATACAAAAAAGGGAACAGCATATTAATATACGCTGTTCTCTTTTTTACGATATCGATTTCATAATCTTTTTAAAGTTAAAATAGAATAAAGTAGCTGTCATACTAACGGCTATAAAATCCGCAATGGGTTCGGCTAAGAATACCGCAAATACTTTATTTTCTAAGATACAAGGTAAAATGAAAATCAAAGGAATTAAGACAATGATTTTTCTAAAGATAGCTAAGAAAATAGAGATTTTGGCATTGCCAAAGGCAATAAATGTTTGTTGGCAAGAAATTTGGATTCCCATTAATAAAACGGTCGCCATATAAATACGAATAGCCCATGTAGATATTTCAAGTAAAGCAGCATCATTAGTAAAAATTTGAATAAATAAACTAGGAAACAATTGTACCATTCCCCAAATTAAAGTGGAATAAGCTACACAAGATAAAGTCTGTAATTTAAACGCTTCTTTAATACGACTTCCATTTTGGGCTCCATAATTATAAGAAATAATAGGTTGACCACCTTGGGTAATTCCTTGAAGTGGCATCATACAAAACTGCATGATGGAAGATAAAATAGTCATAGCTCCTAATGCCAAGTCGCCTCCAAAACGAGAAAGCTGCATATTGAAACAAAGTGTTAATAAACTTTCGGTAGACTGCATAATAAATGGGGAAATCCCTAGTGCTAAGCTTGGAAGTAATAAACTAAAATCAATTTTGAAGTTTTCTTTTCTTAATTTTAAAATCGTTTTATCTCCAAATAAGAAACGAATGACCCAAATCGCACTGATGGCCTGAGATAAAACCGTTGCCAATGCAGCACCAGATACCCCTAAGTTAAATCCGAAAATTAAAATAGGATCTAAGATAATATTACTAATAGCGCCAATGCATACGGTCATCATACTAATTTTAGAAAACCCTTGGGTTGAAATAAAGGCATTCATTCCTAATGTCATTTGTACAAATATAGTACCCAAAGCATATATTTTTAAATACGAACTGGCATAGGGAAGGGTATTATCACTAGCTTGAAATAAACGAAGCAAGGGTTCATTAAATAGTAATAAAACACCTGTTAATAGTAAGGAAATAAAAACTAAAGACACAAAACAATTTCCCATTATCTTTTCAGCACTTTTATTGTCTTGTTTTCCCATAAAAATACTAGCTCGAGGAGCTCCTCCCATTCCGACTAAAGAGGCAAACGCCGATACAATCATAATTAATGGGAAACAAACACCTACTCCTGTTAAAGCTAAAGAACCAACATTTTCAATGTGTCCAATATACATACGATCCACCATATTATAAAGGGCATTCACTAATTGTGATAGAATCGCAGGTATCGCAAGTGTTAATAATAAAGTACTGACTTTATCATTTCTTAAATCAACTTCTTTTTTCATAAATCTCCTTAAATTCAAAAATAGAACAAAAGATATTATACTCTCAAAAATTTAAAAAATAATAAAAATGTTTTGATTTTTCCAGAAGGGACGCGCTCTAAATCCGATCATATGAATGAATTCAAAGACAAAGCTTTTCAACCGGCCATAATGGCTAAGGCATCAATTGTACCCGTGTGTTTAAAAGGAGCTTATTGTTTAGATGCCCAGTATGATAGTAAGGAATTAGAGATTTATTTTGATAAGCCCATTTCCTATGAACAATATAAAGATATGACAAGAGAAGAATTAAGTGATTTTGTGAAAAGACAAATACAAAGTCATTAATTCTCTTTTTTTATAAATTATATTGACATTCAAAGTATTTTATAATATAGTTCACAAAGTGAACTAAGGAGGAGCTATGGAACTATCAGAAAAGTTGATTGAAACATGGAATACGATTTCTTATATATTAAAACCCGAGCGTTTGTTTCGAGATTTATCGTACAATGAACAAACGATTTGTTCGCTTTTATATCGGGCTCAAAAAGAAATGACGGCTACGGATTTAATTGAACAAACTTCTTTATTAAAGTCACAGATGAATAAAATTATGAATAGCCTTGAACAAAAAGATGTGATTCAAAGAATTCGTAGTGAAGAGGACAAACGTAAGATTGTCGTGGAACTAACAGATTATGGAAAAGAAATATATCGTAAAGAACATCAAAGTGTATTAGAAATTTCTAATCATATTATTGAACAATTAGGAACTAAAAAAAGTGAACAGCTAATTTCTTTAATGGAAGAAGCATTAGATATTATTGAAAAAGGAGACAAAAAATGATTCGTATTATAACTGATTCAGGGTGTGATATTTCCCAAGCTAAAGCGAAAGAAAAAGGAATTGTGGTTTTACCATTGACAACAATTATCGATAACCAAGAATATCGTGATGGAATTGATATTATGTCAAACGAATTTTATGATAAATTAGTGAATAGTAACGTTACACCAAGTACATCTCAAGTAAGTCCAGGAGCTTTTTTAGATGCGTTTGAACAATATAAAGACGATGATATTTTATGTATCACAATTTCATCAAAGTTATCGGGATGTTTTCAATCCGCTTGTTTGGCAGCTAAGGAATTTGACAATGTCAAAGTCATTGATAGTCAATTGGTTTCTTTGGCTTCTCATATTTTTATTGAATTGGCTGTATCGTATGTAGAACAAGGATTGGATATCGATACGATTGTATCAAAACTAGAACAAGATAAATTAAAGTGTAGAGCCTTTGCGTACTTTGATACATTAGAGTATTTAAAACGGGGAGGAAGAATTTCAGCCACAACGGCAACGGCTGGAACTTTATTAAATATTAAACCAATCGCAACTCTTCAAAATGGTGTTTTAGATATGTTGGGAAAAGTCAGAGGTGTTAAAAAAGCGGGGTCATTTGTGGTAGATAAAATTAAGGAAAAGGGAAATATCGATACAAGTCGTCCTGTAATTGTTGCGTATTCGGGTAACGATGAACAAATTGCCTTAAATTTTATTGAAAAAAATAAAGAAACATTAGGATTAGATACAGTAGAAATTATGCAGATTGGACCTACAATTGGTACTCATGCAGGTCCTGGTGCGGTTGCGATTAGTTATTTTGAACAATAAAAAAATATAGAGTGAATGGTACTCTATATTTTTTTTGGTTTATAGCTAATTTCATTGACTTTATATACTGTGATAAACGCTTCTGGATCAAATTGTTCAATGAATTTCATAAGTTTTTGATATTCGCTTTTATTCACAATGACAATAATTTCTTGTCTTTTTTCCATTTTATAAGCGCCATAGGCTTCATAAATAGTGGCTCCACTTTTTAAATCATTTAAGACAAAGTTACGAATGTCATCAATTTTATCGGATACAATACAAATTCTTCTTTTTAAGTCTTGTTCAAAAATAAATTGATCTAAGATAATTCCATTTAAATATGTTCCTAATATACTTAATACCACGGTTTTACCATCATAGGCCAAACAACTTGATAAGGCAATCAACATACCTGAATAAGTCATAGCTTTTCCTAAATCAAGGCGTAAGTATTTATTTAATATTTTGGCAACAATGTCCAATCCCCCACTAGATGCGTTCATATTAAATAAAATACATTGTCCAATACTAACCACAAACACATAGGCAGCAGCATCTAAAATAGGATCATTAGTAATGGATTGAAAATCTGGAAATAAGATTTCAAATACTTTTAATAAAGCGGGTAATAAAATAGAGGCATAAATGGTTTTTCCTCCAAATTCATTCCCAATTAAAATAAATCCCAATACAAGTAAGGCAACGTTTAATATCATAGTGATATCGGATACAGCCAAGGGAATAAAATTTGATAATACAATCGCAAAACCAGAAATGGAACTAATAGCAGCATGGCTTGGAATTAAAAAGAAATACACGGCTACTGCTGTAATACTAATTCCGATGGTCATTACAATAAAATCTTTAATTTTTTTTATTTTCTACTTCCTTAATTTCTTCTAATTCATAAAAATGAACCATGGAAATACCATATTTCTTTTGTTTGGTTTTAACTAAATGATTAAAACGATTGGGCATTTCTTTTTCTTTTTTGGTACGGATGGCCAAGATTCCATCATTTTTTAATAAATTTGTTTTAGAAATAGCTTCCATAACAGGAATAAAGATTTCATCAACGGTATATGGAGGGTCCATATAAATAATATCAAATGATTCTTTTTTTGAATCAAGATAATTAAAAGCTTGAAAGACATCTTCTTTTAATACTTTATAATTTGAATCAAAATGACAAGCTTTTAGATTTTGATGGATGATTTTATTGGCTTCATTGTCATTATCAATAAATACCGTGTAACTGGCATTGCGACTAATGGCTTCAATTCCCATGCTTCCACTTCCCGCAAAACAATCTAAAAAACGAGCTCCATTGATTCTAAATTGCCAACTTGAAAATAAGGCTTCTTTTATTTGATCAGTAACAGGTCTAGTATGCATACCAGCAGGGGCTACTAATTTTTTTCCTCGTGCTTTTCCTGAAATAACGCGCATAGACTTCCTCCTTGTGCATCCTTTATTATACCGAAAATTGTGGATAAAAAAACAAGCAGATATCTATATTTTTGAAAATAAAGAAAAAAACGTGTAAAAAAAATAAGATGTGTTATTATGAATATGCAAATTAATAGGAGGTTTATATGTTAAAAGTTATACGTGCACGTGACTACAAAGATATGTCAAGAAAGGCTGCCAATATTATTTCGGCACAAGTCATTTTAAAAAATGATTCTGTTTTAGGATTGGCAACAGGTTCAACACCAATTGGAATTTATAATACTTTAGCTCATTGGTGTGACAAAGGAGACTTAGATTTTTCACAAGTTAAAACAGTAAACTTAGATGAATATGTTGGTTTACCTGCTTATCATGAACAAAGTTATTACTATTTCATGAGAGAAAATTTATTTAAGAGAATCAATATCGATATCAAAAACACTTATTTACCAGATGGTACAAATGAAAACGCTGAAGAAGAATGTGAAAGATATCATAATGTGATTGAATCAATGGGTGGAATTGATCTTCAATTATTAGGAATTGGAAACAATGGACACATTGGATTCAATGAACCAAGTGATGTATTTGAAGAAAAAGTACATAAAGTAGAATTAACAGAAAGTACAATTCAAGCAAACTCACGTTTATTTGATTCAATTGATGATGTTCCTAGATTTGCCTACACAATGGGAATTGGTGAAATCATGAGCGCAAAACACATCTTAATCGTAGCTTCTGGTAAAGCTAAAGCACCAATCATCAAAGAATTAATCGAAGGACCTGTAACTCCACAAGTACCTGCTTCTATCTTAAAGTTCCATGGAAATGTGACTTTAATTGCTGATGAAGAAGCTTTAAGTTTAGTTAAATAATTCAAAAATGCCTCTTATGTAAGAGGTGTTTTTTTTGGTAGAATGTCGTTAGATGATAATTTAGAAAGGAATTTAAATTGATTATTACAGTAGATGAATCACAGATGAGATTGTTTAGTTTATCTTGTTTTAAAATTTTATTTGAACAAGAGGAGTATGAAATAATTGTGAATAATCATATTGAAGTGTATCAATATGAAGTATATAGAAAAGAATTAGGTACATTAAAATATATAGATATGATGCCTATTACACTTGAAGAATTTAGAAAGTTCTATTTTTATGATGAACAGGCAACAAATCGTAAAATTATTGATGAACGGATTATCGCTAAAATAGCTAGCTCATTAAACTTTATTGAAAATATAAAAATACAAGTGTCACCTATATCTTGTTTTCGTATAATTTTAAATACTAATGAATACTATATTTTTTTACATAAAACGGATAAAAAATCATTTAAATATGAAATCTATCAGAAAAAAATAAATACATTGAAGTATACTAACACAATATTTGTTCCACTTAAAATGATCAGAAACTATTATTTTGGTGATGAAAACGAGACAAATTATCAAATAATAGATGAAATAGTTATGCCTCAATTAAATATAAAATAAAAGTTTTTAATATGAATGATTTTTAAAATTAAAGTTTATATTAATAAGTATTGTAAAAAAATAAATTATTATATTATGAAATTAGAGATAGAATCATTAGCTATCATTTATGATAAATAAATTAGAAATTGAGGTGATACTATGACAGACAAACTTATTACTTATGATAGCGTAATCTTTGATAAAGAAAATAAGACAATGGAAATAATAAATGGAACAGTGGGTGTGTATCCTTATACCGAAATAATAGAATGTAAGATATTAAATGAACTAGCTAAGTATAAAGGAAAAGAAGAACCGTTTACTCATATTCTATATGGAGGAAGAGTTCAGGGACGTTGTTTTAATGAAAAAGGATTCTATGTAGGATTAAAAGTCACATTGAAAGATGGAACAGTTTTAGCTATCTATACATCTACTAAACCTGTTTATGCAGGCAATGACTTTCAACGGCATGATTATAAAGAAGCTGAAACAATTAAAAAGCTAATTGATAAGATCATAAATAAATACCAGGGATAGCCCTGGTATTATTGTTTTATGATTTCTAATGCTTCTATGACACCATTGTGATCGTTGTCACTTACAATATAGTTTGCACATTGTTTAACTCGATCTTTGCCATTATTCATCGCAAAAGAACAATGAGCTATTTCAAACATAGAGATGTCATTATAACTATCTCCAATCGCATAAATATCATTTTTATTGATATTAAGAATTTGACACAGCTTAGTTAAGCCTATGCCTTTATTCACATTCTTAGCTGTGATTTCTAGGGCACTATTTTCGGCATACGTTAAAGCTAAGTCAAAATTAGATAAAGCTTTAATTGAGATGTCTCTATCTTTTTTAGACGTATGATACATATTTATTTTTTGAATTGGTTTTTCATGATTAGAATAATAATCTTCAATATTAGGGATTAAAGTACCAATTTGTTCATACAAAGGCTTATACGCTAACATGCCATATTTATCTACTTGTTGTACTTTATCTAATTCTAAAACACATTCATAATCTAAAATATGAAGCATACAATCTGTTAAATGACTCACTTCAAATATCTTTTTTACTAAAGAAACCGGAATGCTATTTTCATATAAAACTTTTTGTTCTTTTAAATCATACACAAAAGCTCCATTAGTGACGATGACATAACGAATAAAGGGTAAATGTTCATATATTTCACTTAATTCTTTAATGCATCTTCCGGTACAAATCACAATTTCAATTCCTTGTTCATAAGCTTTTTTTACTTCTGTGATGGTTTCTTTTGAAATCGTTTTATCCGATTGAAGTAAAGTCCCGTCCATATCAATCGCAACTAATTTCATAGCTTTAGTACCTCTAAAATTTGTTCTTTACTTGCTTGAATACTACCTTGGATGGCATCTTTTTTACCTCCACCTTTGACAATAAATTGTTCTTTTAATTTCTTTAAATAAATAGTGGCATCATTATGACTAAATAAAATAAAACGATAACTATCTTTATCTTTCACAAATACAGCGGCATAGTCATCTACAAATTCATGTAGCTTTGATACAAAATATTTTTGCGTATTCATATCCATGTCTTCTTCAAAATAAATTAGATGATTTGTCTTATCAATAGATGAAAGAATTTGATCGACTTGTGCTTTTTTGAAAGTAGAAAGCTGTTGTTTTAAACGAATCTGTTCCTCATATAAACGAGAAACGGCTTTATCAATTTCATTGGCAGGTGCTTTTAATAAACTAGAAATCATTTGTGCTTCTTTGAATTTAATTTGATAATCCTTTAACGCTTTATTTCCACAAATAAAGTAGAAACGCGTTCCTCTTTTAAATTTCATTGTTTTAATAATTTTAAATAAATGAATTTCACTTGTTCTTTGTACATGGGGAGCACAACAAGCACATGTATCAATATCTCCGATTTGTACAATACGAATTGCTTCTTTGATTTCTTTTTTAGCACGATAATTGATTTCATTAATATTATCGGGATACCAACAATGAATCTCCAAGTTTTGATGAATTACTTCATTAACTTTATTTTCAATGTCTTCAATTTCATCAGGTGTAAAAGTTCGATCATAATCCGCAGTAATTTCTTCATTTCCTAAATGAAAACCAACATTGTTTCCTTGAAAATAATGATGAATAATTCCAGATAAAATGTGTTCTGCAGAATGATGCTGCATATTAAAATATCGATGATTAAAATCAATGACACCTGTTACTTCTCCATTTAAAGGAGAAGTAGTATAGTGATGAATCACTTGATCTTTTATTTGAACATCAATGACCTCAATGTCATTTAAAGTTCCTAAATCACAGGTTTGTCCTCCTTCTTCGGGAAAGAAACAAGTTTGATCTAATATGATATCGTATTTGTCTTCATATTTTGTACAGTTTAAAACATTTGCGTTAAACGTTGTTTGATACGCATTTAAGTCATATAGTTTTGTGGTCATAAGAATTTCCTTTTTCATATTTCATAGTCTATAATGTGATTCATGAAATATCAAATATATTATCACGAAATTAATGACTACATACGAATTGAAAAGATGATAGGACAAAGTCCTGTTGTCGTTGTGCCAAGTCATATAAATGAAAAAGAAGTAAAAGAAATTGGAAAGTATTGTTTCTCAAAAGATGTGGATTATACAAAATATCAACACACGAACCAAATTGAAAATGGAACAACACTTTCATTAAATTATATTGAAGAAGTGATTTTACCTTCTACCATTCAAAGCATTCAAGCTTGTGCCTTTTATAATTGTAAGAACTTAAGAAAAATAAAATGTGAAAGTACCATTGAATTAGCTAGTGACGTGTTTATGAATTGTACATCACTCACTGAAATAGAAGTTCCTTCTTTTAATGAAGCCAAGCCTTTATTGAAACAAATATCATGGTCTGTATTAGTAAAGTGTGCACAAGGTTCTTTATTCTTTCCAGAATACTATGAAGTATATAACGAAATAGGACCGGCTCATATTTTTGGTATCAATATTGAAGGAGAAGGCTATCGCATGCGTCAAAGCTTTGATTCAAGTGGCTTTCGGATTGATGAATACGATCAATGTTTTAATAAACTAAGTGTAGAAGAAAAAGAAGAAGTAGTATGTAAAGTTGTGTATTATCGCATGTTGATAGAATCAAAAGAAATATATGAAACATATTTGCTTCAACATCAAAAGACATTTTCGAAATTGTTGACAAAAGATACAATAGATTATTTTAGTTCTTACTTAGACATTGAAACATTAGATTTTATTATTGAACGGGCAACAAAGTTGAAAGATAGTGAATTTGTGACAAAATGTATAGCGATAAAAAGAAAGAAACATAAGAAAAAGACTTATGACTTTGAGGATTTTATATGAAACATGTACAGACACAAACAGAATGGGAAATCAGTGTGTCCTATGAAATCTTTTCTTTTATTAAAAGTGAATTGTATTTAGATATGCCTTTTATGGCACTTCCTTTAAATACATTAAACCCCTATCCTAAAGAAAATATAATGACCTTTCAAACGGATGGAGAAATCATTTATTTTTCTTGTGAACAATTAATGCGTTTATTTCAACGAAATCCTCTATATTTAAATCGTGCCTATTTACATAGTGTTCTTCATTGTGTTTTTAATCATTTGTGGATTAAACAAAATAGAAACCAGGATCTTTGGAACTTGGCATGTGATATTTGTGTGGAATATACCATTGATCACATGGAAAAGAAAAGTGTAAAACGTATTTTATCGTATCTTAGAAAAAAGACATATGAAACATTAGAATCAGAATATGGACTATCCGCTTCTAATATTTATATGTTTCTATTAAATCAAGATAATTTAATGGCTCTGCAACAAGAGTTTGTGTGTGATGACCATGCCCTATGGCCTAAAAACGCTGAAGAAGCGATGCAACCAAGAAATCAGATGCTTCAAAAACAATGGTCACAAATTAGTAGTCAATCTAAATTATCCCAAGAACAAGGCGATGAACAAGGACAAGGGGAACAACTTTATTCTTCGTTAGTAAAGGCAAGTAAATCACAACGTAGTTATAAAGAGTTTTTAAGAAAGTTTGCGATTCAAAAGGAAGAAGTTCATCTAGATGAAGATGAATTTGATTTGTCTTATTATACTTATGGTTTATCCATTTATAAAAATATGCCTTTAATTGAACCATTGGAAACCAAAGAAATGAGAAAAATTCAAGAATTTGTGATTGTATTAGATACATCGTATTCCACAAGTGGAACTCTTGTGGAAAATTTTTTAAAGGAAACATATACGATATTATCACAATCGAATTCGTTTTTTAGTAAAAGTAAAATTCATATTATTCAATGTGATGATCGCATCCAAAACTATAAATTGATTTCAAATCAAAAAGAAATGGAAGACTATTTATCAAATTTTGAAATTAAAGGAGGAAACGGAACAGATTTTCGTCCTGCTTTTGAATATATTAACCAACTCATTGAAAATGGAAAATGTAAAGAATTATCGGGAATGATTTATTTTACCGATGGACAAGGAATCTATCCGAAAAAAAGACCTGATTATCGATGTGCTTTTCTGTTTTTAGATGATTTTGATGAAACAAAAGTTCCAAGTTGGGCTATGCGCCTGAAAGTGGACTATATGGAATTAGGAGAACAACATGAATATCAAACAAGCAAAAGATGAAATTAAACATACGGTCCAAGCGTATTTAAAAAAAGATGAATTTAACTCTTATGTTTTACCCATCACAAGTCAACGTCCTATTTTGTTAATTGGACCACCAGGAATTGGTAAAACACAAATTATGGAACAAATTGCCAAGGAATGTGGGATTGGATTAGTCAGTTATACGATTACTCATCATACTCGTCAAAGTGCAGTAGGACTTCCTTTTATATCCAAACAAGAATTTGAAGGAAAAGAATACGCAGTTACCGAGTACACAATGAGTGAAATCATTGCCAGTGTGTATCAAAAAATGAAAGATACCAATAAATCAGAAGGAATTCTATTTATTGATGAAATCAATTGTGTATCTGAAACCTTAGCACCGACTATGTTGCAGTTCCTACAAGGAAAAACATTTGGGAATCAAGCAATTCCACAGGGATGGATTATTGTAGGAGCTGGAAATCCAAGTGAATACAATAAGTCGGTTCGTGAATTTGATATGGTAACTTTAGATCGTATTCGTTATTTGAATGTGGAACAAGACTATGGTGTCTGGAAAGAATATGCCATTAACCATGGGATTCATCCTTGTATCTTGTCTTATCTAGATTTAAAACCAAATCGTTTCTACCAGGTTGTCAATGATATTGATGGACTTCAGTTTGTGACGGCAAGAGGTTGGTCGGATTTATCGGATTTAATGAAGATGTATGAATCCTTAAATATTGAAATTACCCAAGACATTATTTATGAATACATTCATTTTGAAGACATTGCCGAGGATATGATGGCTTATTATCTTTTATATAAAAAATATCACGATGACTATGGGATTGAAGATATTTTAAATGGTAAGATTACTTCTAGTCACTATGCACGTGTATTCAATGCTTCTTTTGATGAAAGACTAGCAGTTGTGAATTTATTATTGGATGGAATCACAAAAAGAGTAAATACTTATTTTGATTTACGTAATCAAGTGGATAGTTGGTATGAAATGTTACGAATTTATCATAGTAATCCCACTAAAGAGTATTATGAACAACTGCTTCATGATGAATTGATGAATAATAAAATGAATTATGAACAAGACTTAATTTCTAAAAATGAATTTAATAAAAAGAATCAAAGCATTCAAAATCGAAAAGTAATCTTTGATGGAGAGAATTGTTTTGAATGTGTTAAAACACAATTTAATAAATTAAAAGAAAAAATGGAACAAATTGAACAAGAAACAATTTCTTCTATGGAATCTTGTTTTGAATTTATGGGCGGAGCCTTTGAATCTGGACAAGAAATGGTTATTTTTGTGACTAGTTTATCAATGAATTCCAATTGCGCTTTATTTTTATCAGAAAATGAAATAGAAGCCTATGATCAATATAAAAAAGAACTATTAATTGGTACAAGACGAAGAGAATTATTAGACATTTTAAGTGATTAGAATGTCTTTTTTTATTATTTGGTATAATAGAAAAAAGGAGAAAGATATTATGAACAATATTATGAATCAATTAAACAGTCCTTCTGTGTATTTAGTAGTTGGGATTGTGATTTTGTTTGTGGCATGTGTATGTATTCTATTTATGGTTAGAGCCTATAAAGCCGGACTTGCCATTGGTATGGACAAACATAAATTGAAACAAGCCATTACCTCAAGCGCTACGTTTTCTGTTTTACCTTCTATTGGGATTTTATTAGGTGTTATTGCTCTTTCAGGAGCCCTAGGAATTCCACTTCCTTGGCTTCGTTTATCAGTTGTAGGTGCTCTACACTATGAAACCCAAGTAGCCCAAGCAGCGAGCGAAGCCGTTGGATTGGAAAGTTTATCCGCAAGTCATATGACTGCTCAAGCTTTCACAACCATTGCTTTAGTTATGAGTGTATGTATTATTTGGGGAATGGTATTTGCGGTTCTTTTCACTAAAAAATACACAACCAAAAAAGAAAAGAAAGAAGACGGAAAGAAGTCTTCATTAGCTGGTTTTGGAGATAAAGCTATGAATGCGATGTTTGTGGGATTGGTATCCGCTTATATTGGAAGCTATTTAGGATCGTTTATTTCAGGTGAAGGTATGTTTTCATTTAAAGGAGACATCATTCCGATTTTAGTTGCGATTGTATCAGCAGTTACGATGGCCTTCTTTATTTATTTAAAAGAAAAGAAACACCAAGATTGGGTGGATTCTTTCTCAATTGCTGGTTCGATGTTAGTGGCGATGGCCAGTGCTATTATTTTTGGGATGGTGATATAAAATGAATAAAAAAGAAATATTTGAAAAATATAATAATAAAACCCATTTCTATGGAAGAATTTGTACAGTTATTTGTTTAGCACTCTTTATTGCCGTGCCATTTGTGATGGGATTCATTTTAGATGCGATGCCAGATTTAAGTGCAGTAGGAAAGTGTTTTTTATCGGTAGGCTTGGTTTACATTGTTAGTTGTATAGCAGAATACTTGATTTATACACCAATGCTTGGAGCAGGTGGAACTTATTTAGCTTTTATCACAGGAAATTTAATTAATATGAAAATACCATGTGCTATGACTTCACGTGATATTGTACAAGCCAAAGCGGGAAGTGAAGAAAGTGAAATCATTGCGACTTTATCGATTGCCACAAGTTCACTTGTGACGATTGTAGTAATTGCTCTAGGTGTTTTATTAATGATTCCGCTTCAACCTATTCTACAATCACCCGTATTACAACCAGCATTTGATAATGTGGTACCTGCTTTATTTGGAGCTATGGCATATAAATATTATCGTAGTAATTTAAAAGTAGCGGGTATTACGTTAATGTTTGTGTCGCTTTTATTTGTATTGGTACCATCTTTACTTGGATCTGTGTCTTTTATTGTCATTCCAAGTGGAGCTATTGCGATTGGCTTAACATTGTATTCACACATGAAAGGAAATAAAAAATGATTAAAGTTTTATTAGGAATTCTTGGACTTGTTTTAGCTTTGATTTTAATTGCGATTATTCGAACTATATTATTCATTAAACCTAAAACATCAACATTTGAATCAAGTCACGATGAAATTCGTGAACAAAAATATGCCACTATTTTATCAAAGATGGTGCAATATGAAACAATCAGTGTAAAAGGAGAAAACCAAAGAGAAAAGTTTTTAGGTTTTCATAAAATATTGGAAGAACAATTTCCGCTTGTGCACAAGCATATGGAAAAAACTGAGATTGATGGAAACTTATTATTTAAATGGACAGGGAAACAAAGTGATAAACCGATTGTTCTAATGTCCCATCAAGATGTTGTATCGGCTGATGGAAATTGGGAACGTGATCCTTTTTCTGGTGAAATATCACAAGGAAAAGTATGGGGAAGAGGTGCTTGTGATACAAAGTGTTCGGTTATGGCTTTCTTCCAAGCTTGTGAAGAGTTATTAGAACAAGGATATATTCCGCAACAAGATATTTATCTATCTTCAAGTTGTACCGAAGAAGTTGGTGGAGATGGTTGTCCTAAATTAGTCAATGAATTAAAAAGAAGAGGAGTTAAACCTTGGTTAGTTGTTGATGAAGGAGGAGCCATTGTCAATGAACCAATCGGTGGATGTAAAGGAAACTTTGCGATGATTGGTGTTGTAGAAAAAGGGCAAGGAAACTTAGAATTTACGGCGCATTCCAATGGAGGGCATTCAAGTTATCCATCAAAGAATACACCCATTGCCCGTTTATCGAAGTTTGTCGTAGATATTGAAAAACATGATCCATTTAAAAAAGAATTTATTCCCCAAGCTAAAGCCATGTTTGAAACACTAGCACCTTATTGTCCGTTTTATATGCGATTATTGTTTGGGAATTTATGGTTATTTAAACCTTTATTGAAATTATTAATGCCTTCTATTTCTGCTCAAGGAACTGCTTTAATTAAAACTACAATGGCATTCACTATGCAGTCGGGTTCAAGTGGATACAATGTATTGCCACAAGAAGCTAAATTAATTGCGAACTTACGCTATGCCCCTCATCAAGGCATGAATGAATCTAATAAAGTTGTGGAAAACATTGCCAAAAAATATGATTTGGAAATGAGAATTGTGGATGGATATGATTATTGTCCACCAGTGGATATTCATTCTGATGCGTTTCATTATGTTGAGCAAGTTGTTCATGATGTATTTAAAGACTTACCAACTTGTCCATATGTAATGACTGGAGGAACGGATGCTCGTTTCTATGAAGAAATATCCGAAAACTGTATTCGTTTTGCGCCAATTGTATTTGGAAATGAACAAATGAAGGGTATGCACGGCTTAAATGAATGTGTAGAAACTTCTTCTTTACCAGGAGCTGTTGATTTCTATAAGGGAATTATTACTAAATGTTAAAATGATTGTAAAAAAAATTTTAGTTTTTATTAAGTGTATTGACTTAATGTGATTAATAACATATATTATAAGTACAAAACGTACGTTAGAATTTGTTGTTTACACTAGTGTTATTAACTTGATTTGAAATGAATGCTCTAAAATATATACGAGGAGGTTAATTGTTATTGATTATGAGTAAAAAGAGAATAAGCATTATAGGTGTTCTAGGACTGTTAACTGGTGTGATAATTTATTTAATTTTACATTGGGGATAGCCTAGAATGTTTCCACTGAAGACCTTAAAACATAAAAAGAAGGAAAAAAATCCTTCTTTTTTTATGCGAATAGGGCCATTAATATTGTTCCAACTACCATTAGACAAAGGCCTATGAATGATTTTGGAGTTAGTTTTTCTTTGAATACAAGTGATGAGAATACAATAGATACGACAATACTTAATTTATCAATGGGTACAACTACGGATACAATTCCATTTTGAATCGCATAGTAATAACACAACCAACTAGCTCCCGTAGATAGTCCGGAGATACAAATAAAAAATAGCTCTTTTTTATCAATGTGTTTAACTTCTTGTTGTTTGTGTTTTAAAAAGACAATGAACCAAGCCATGATTAATACAACACCGGTACGAATAAAGGTTGCGTAGTTTGAATCGATGTTTGATATACCAATTTTAGCTAAGATGGAACAAAGAGCAGCGAATAGTGCAGATCCAATGGCATAAATAAACCATCCTTTTTCGGATTTAGAAACAACATCTTTCTTTTCAATCATCATAAAAATTCCCATAGAAATGGTAATAATTCCAATGATTTTAATGAATAAATGATTGGTTTCATGAAAGAAAAGAATCGCTAAAATAATTGTTAAGACACCACTTGATTTATCAATAGGAACGACTTTATTCACATCGGCCATTGATAAAGCTTTAAAATAACACAGCCAACTGGCTCCTGTTGCCATACCGGATAGAATTAAAAATAATAATGATCTAGAATCAATGCTGGTAAATTCTTTTACCATGATACCGGCAAAAATAAAGACGACAATGGTACGAATGGCAGTAGCTACATCAGAGTCTGTTTTCTTAATACCACACTTGGCAAAGATAGATGTGAGTCCGGCAAAAAGACTGGAAAGAAGGGCCATATAAATCCACATAAAATCACTTCCTTTTTATTTAGAATATTTTAACATAATTTCAAATCTTTAAAAAAATAGAGTATAATAATATACATATAAAAAATATAAGGAGGACTTTATGAGTGGTTTTTTTGGAGTTGCTTCAAAAGAAAGCTGTCTATTTGACCTTTATTTTGGAACAGACTATCATTCGCATTTAGGAACAAGACGTGCAGGGATGGCAACTTATGGTTCGCAAGGATTCACCAAATCGATTCATAACATCGAAAATTCCCCATTCCGTACTAAATTTGAAAACGATTTGAATGAATTAGAAGGAACAATGGGAATTGGATGTATTTCAGACTATGAGCCGCAACCCATCGTAATTCGTTCGATTCATGGAACGTATGCCATTACAACTGTCAGTAAAATTAATAACACCCAAGAGATTATAGAAAATGTTCTACAACATCGTACTCATTTCTTTGAGATGAGCAATGGAGAAGTAAATGCGACAGAATTAGTAGCCGCTTTAATCAATCAAAAAGATAATTTGATTGAAGGAATTCAATATGCGTTGGATACCATTGATGGATCATTATCACTTTTATTAATGACACCAAAAGGAATCTATGCAGCACGTGATAAACACGGAAGAACACCAGTTATCCTAGGTAAAAAAGACGATGCTCGCTGTGTTACGTTTGAAAGCTTTGCGTTTTTAAATTTAGGATATGAATTGGATCGAGAATTAGGTCCAGGAGAAATCGTTTGTTTTGATGACCATTCATGTCAAACACTTGTTCAACCAGGTTCTGACATGAAAATTTGTACGTTCTTATGGGTTTATTATGGATATCCATCTGCAACGTATGAAGGCGTAAACGTTGAAGAAATGCGTTACAATTGTGGAAAACTATTAGCACGAAGAGATGCTGGTTTACAAGTTGATGTAGTTGCTGGAGTTCCCGATTCTGGAACAGCTCATGCGGTTGGATATGCCAATGAAATTGGAATTCCTTTTTCAAGACCATTTATCAAATATACACCAACATGGCCTCGTTCATTTATGCCAACCATTCAAACAAAACGAAATTTAATTGCGAAAATGAAATTAATTCCAGTTCATGAATTAATTCAAGGGAAAAAATTATTATTAATTGATGATTCGATTGTTCGTGGAACACAGTTACGAGAAACAACGGAATTCTTATATGAAAGTGGGGCAAAAGAAGTTCATATTCGTCCTGCTTGTCCTCCATTATTATTTGGTTGTAAATATTTGAACTTCTCAAGATCAACTTCAGAACACGAATTAATTGCGCGTCGTGTGATTGAAGAATTAGAAGGACAAGAAAATGTTCCAATGGAAGTATTACAAGAATACGCTGATCCAGATAGTGAAAAATATCAAAAGATGGTTGATAAAATCTGTGAAAAATTAAATTTCACTTCACTTCGTTATCATCGTTTAGATGATATGTTGGATTCAGTTGGATTGGATCATTGTAAAATGTGTACATATTGCTGGAATGGAAAAGAATAAAAAGAGGATATAACAGTTAAGTGATTTGTCACTTGAAAAGAGTTATATCCTCTTTTTCTATGCTTCTATAATTTAAAAAGTACTCTTGATTCATTGTCAGAATCATTTAGAGTACTTTTTGAGCATTATAAAAACAACTT
>JAQYFP010000073.1 GCA_028723085.1 Erysipelotrichaceae bacterium
TGAAGATGGATTGTGTGATCGTTGTTTTGATGTTTTAAATAAATAGTAAAAAAATTAGGGTTGATGCGCATCAACCCTTTTTTAATTGATATCATAGATATCATTGATATTTATTTTTTTGTCATCAATAATAATAAAACCATCTTGAAAATCAATTATGCGTATGACTCCATTAATCATTTTATAATCATAATCTTCGTAATATACGACTTGTATTTCCGTGTTTGTAGAGTTAGATTCTATAAAAGAGAGTGTTTCATAAATATATTGTTTCATATCATTATCAATTTCTATTTTGTCTATATGGAATTGATTTGCTTCATCTATTTTTTGTTCAAAACCTTTTAGAGCGCTAAAAGGAAGGAAGATTTTTGCACGAGTATTTAAGTCCATCTTAGGACTGGAAAAAGGATAATCAGTATAAATTAAACGGTCTTCTTTCATGCTTTATGTCCTCCAATTTGTTTGTTACGATCGATAGTAGTTGCTGCACTTTGTAAATCAGTACCTTTTAGTACAGCATTTTTACCGTATTTTTTATGAATTTCTAAAATAGTTTTATGTAGCTTGTCATCGTTTTCCATTTTTTCAACATCATCAAATAAAGAAAGTTGTTCAAAAGTTTCATGTGTTGATTTAACATTGTTAGCACTAATGTTAATGCGCCTAAGTTTTAATTGATTATTTACATAGCGATTATATACAGCTAAAACATTTGATAAGATTTTATCTAAATTAGAAGTATAAGAAGATAAAGAAATTGATTTTGATATTCCTTTAGGAAGGCTTCTACCATATGCATCGATTACAGTTTCACCAGCAAATGATGGTTGTGCTTCATATCCTATAAAAAGAGAAATAGAATTTGTTTGTATTTTTTTAATTGTTAAATCTAAAATCATTTGATTAATCATTTCCCGTACGATAATTTCACCTTCTTTTTTGGAATATCCACGCGATAAAACTTGTCCATAGGTCATACTTTTACAGGAAGGTGAATATTGTTTGATATTTTTTATAGTACATGGCTCATATCCCCAGGCATGATCAATTAAAATTTCAGCATCAACTCCGAATTCTTGATAAAACCAGGCTTCGTTGCTGATTGACTCTTTAGCGATGTCTCGCATTGTGAATAAGCCATGATTTTCCAGACGATTTGCGATACCTTTTCCAATACGCCAAAAATCAGTTAATGGCCTATGATTCCATAGTTTTTTTCGAAATAATATTTCGTCAAGATAGGCAATACGCGCTCCATATTGATCAGGAGTTGTGTGTTTTGCGACAATATCCATCGCAATTTTAGCTAAATATAGATTCGTTCCTATTCCTGCTGTTGCCGTAATACCAGTTTCAAATAAAACTTCTTTGACTAATTTTCGACAAAGTTGTTCTGCGTCCATCTTATATAAAGAAAGATAAGAAGATATATCAATAAAAACCTCATCTATGCTGTAAACATGAATGTCGTCTTTACTTATATATTTAGTATATATCTGGTAAATGCGAGAAGAATATTCAATATAAAGTGCCATGCGTGGAGTAGCGATGATATATTCAATTGTTTGTCCTGTTTTCTTTTTTATTTCAGCTATTTTTTGTTCAACTTCAAAAAGACGACAACGACCAGGTAATCCTAATTTTTTTAAAGAAGGAGATACGGCTAGGCAAATTGTTTTTTGCGAACGAGAACTATCGGCAACTACTAAATTAGTCGTTAAGGGATTTAATCCTCTTTCAATGCATTCAACAGATGCGTAAAATGATTTCAAATCGATTGCTAAATATGTATTCATATGCATATTTTACCTTTCTAATTGACGCTATGCATGTCAAAAAAAAGGACTTTTATTAGTCCTTAATTGTTATAGAATCTGGATCTGTACAAGATATGTTATATTCGTCAGTTTGATAATCACATTCTTTATCGGATTTATCTTCTATCCATATTACATCAATGTCCATGTTGAGTTCATTGATAATATCAATAGCTTCATCTTTTTCAATGCAAAAGAATAATGTACTTAGTGCATCTGCATATCGTGAATCATCCATAATTACGGACACAGAGTGATAACGTGTAGCTGGGTATCCTGTACTTGGATCAATAATATGAGAATAACGTTGATTGTTTGCTTGATAATAACGTTGATAATCTCCACTTGTTACAATGCTTATTGGTTTTTCGGTGTAATAAGTTAAAAGACTTTCGTTTGTATCAGGTTTTTGGATTCCAATACGCCATCCATCTTCTTTTTCACCCAATAAGACAACATTTCCACCGGCGTTTATGAAGCCATTTGTTAATCCTTGTTCATTTAGTTTTTCTTTTACTTTTTGAGTCGCAAAACCTTTAGCAATTCCTCCTAAATCTAAAGATACATCTGGATCTAGAAGCTGAACGCTATCTTTTGTTACTTTGATTTTATCAAATCCTTTATGCTTTAATGCTTCTTGTAATTCTGTTTCACTTGGAATACTTCCATCTTTTCCTTGATCGTTTAATTCCATTCCTTCCATACGATATTCATGCCATATTGATAATAAATCACCGCTTGTAATATCGAATTCAGGACTTAATTGATATACTTCTTGAGCAATTTCAATGCATTCAATTAATTCTTTATCGACTTTAACGGGATGTTCATATCCTTCATTATTGATGGTATAGACATTGTTAATGTCATAAGCGTTGTATTGATCGAACAAAGAGTTGTAATAAGTATATTCACTCTTAACAATATCAACGTATTTATCAAAATCAGAATCTGAACTTGTGCAACTTAATGTAATTGCTGTATCAAAACCAGCATCGGTCAAGGTAATACTCTGGGAAGTAACTTTTGGTTTGTCGTTATTTATATAAAATACCAGAGAACATATAAGCACTAAAAAACAAATTGATAAAACCAGCCAATATTTGATTGATTTTTTCATGGGTAAATTATAAGAAAATTTAAATATCATGTCAATTAAGTAGGAAATCAATATGTACATTTGTTTATTATTTTATTGTACTTAATCACTTGCATGAACCACTGAATAATACTAAAATGTAAATATTGGAGGGAAAAATGTATGTCATTATTTTTAGGACCGATGAAACACCATATTCCTGGAAAAAAAGAGCTTACTGAACAAAAAGATGTAGTCTCTTTAATGCCAAAAAAAGAAGTTTATCTTCCTTTAATAGCAGGAAATAATACTGATTTTGACATTTTGGTAAATGAAGGTGATAGTGTTAAAGTTGGAACAAAATTGGCAGAAACAAAAACTGGTTTCTATATTCCAATTTATTCAAGTGTATCAGGCATTTATAAAGGAACGGCTAAACGTATGCATAGTTCTTTAAAACCTCAACTACATATGGTTATTGAATGTGATGGAAAGCAAGAACAAGTACAAGCGTTTGCGCCAATGGATTATGAAAAAGCTAGCCGTGAGGAATGTGTTGAATTTGTCAAAAATGCAGGAATCGTCGGATTAGGAGGGGCTGGATTCCCAGCATATGTTAAATATGAAAAACCAGAAGGAATTGAAGCAGTGATTATTAATGCTGTAGAATGTGAGCCATATGTTACAGCAGATTATAAAGAAATTATGTCACATGTAGATGACTTAATCACTGGAGCTTCAATTTTGAAAAAAATGGCAAATACAAATAAAGTTTATATTTGTATCAAGAAAAGCCATCCAGATTTAATTAGTAAAGTGCAAGATGAATTGAAAAATAATCAAGAAATCCAAGTTAAAGTGGTTTCTGATGTTTATCCAATGGGATGGGAACGTGTTTTAGTGCGTGAAGTTCTTCATAAAGAATATGATCGTTTACCGTCAGAAGCAGGTGCAATTGTATCGAATGCATCAACAGCTATAGCAGTGGCAGATGCCTTTGTTAAAGGACAACCAATTATTAAAAAAGTTGTTACTGTTTCAGGAGAAGGGGTAAAGACCCCTCAAAATGTTGAAGTCCCTGTTGGAATGGCCGTTAATGAAATTATCGAAGCATGTGATGGATATACTACTGAAAGTGTTCGCTTAATTGCTGGTGGACCTATGATGGGAAAAACACTTGTCAATGACATGTGGGTTATTGATCGAGCAACAAATGCAATTACGGTATTACCTCATGTTGAAGACGATGCTATTGCTTGTTTACGTTGTGGTAAATGTTCTGATAATTGTCCAGCTGGATTACAACCTGTTCGTATTGCTCAAGCAGTAAAGGTTAATGATGTAAATGAAATGGAAAAACGTGGAGCTTTGAGTTGTATCGAATGTGGATTATGTACATATAATTGTCCAAGTCACATTGATGTAACAGAAAATGTTCGTAAAGCAAAACGTGTTTTAATGATGAAAAAGAAGTAGGAGGTTTAGTAGATGAAGTTTAATTTTCATGTTAGTCCAAACCTTAAAGCAAAACAAACAACACAAAAAATTATGCGTGATTTAACAATTGGATTATTAGTTGTTTTTGTGGCATCTGTTGTTTATTATGCTACTTCTTGGTCTGGACGTTATGCAATGCAATGTGTCATTTTATTAGTAAGCTCATTAGTTACAACACTTGTTTGTGAAGCTGTGTTTGCTAAAATAATGAAACAAAATATTTTAAAAAGTTTAAAAAATTCTTTTGGTTGGATTACATCTTTAATTTTAGTTATGATGGTTCCAATTAATACACAAGTATATGCAATTATTGTTTCAACAGCATTTGCTATTATTTTTGGTAAATTGTTATTTGGCGGGTTTGGTCAAAATATCTTTAACCCTGCTGCAGTTGGACGTGCTACTATTTTTGCAGCTTTTTCTGGGGCTACAACAAATTTATTTACTGGAGCAACGCCAACAGCAACAATTGCAAGTACATATAATTGGATGCCAAGTACAGCTAGTGCTTTAGATGCTTTTCTTGGTCAATTTGGTGGATTTGGTGGATTAGCAATCGGAACTTATCCAGGAGCCATTGGAGAAACATTTACTCTTCTTATTTTAGTTGTTGGAATTGTATTATGTTTACGAAATGTAATTGATTGGCGCGTTCCAGTTATGTATTTAGGAACAATCTTTGTGATGACAGCTGTAATAGCAGTTTTATCAGGATTTGAATCTTACCACGGAATTCCAAGTTTTATTTGGTATCCATTATTACATCTATTAACTGGAGGAGTTGCTTTTGGTGCAGTATTTATGTTAACTGATCCAGTAACATCACCAACAAGTGCATCAGGTCGTACTTTATTTGCGATGGGAGCAGCAATTTTAACTGTTTTAATTCGTGTAACGGCTAATTTACCTGAAGGATGCTTATATTCTATTTTATTGATGAATATGTTCACACCAATGATTGAATCTGCATTAGATGGTAAACAATTAGAAGTGAAGAAAAAAGCAATTAAGGGATTTATTTGTTTTGCAATTTTAGGATTAGCAGTTTCAGTTTTTGCTTCTGCATCTGTTAAACCTGTTTCTGTTGCAAGCAATACAACTACTATTGTAGAACAGGAGGAAACAATATGAAGAAAGCTATTCATTTAGGTGTTTTTCTAGCTGTTGTTTCTGCTATTGCAGGAGGTGCTTTATCATATGTTAATGGAATCACTTCTCCTATTATCGAAGAAAATAAATTAGCAGTTGAAAAAGAATCTTTACTTGTAATGTATCCTGAAGCCACAGCGGATGATTTTGAAATTGTTGATGGAGTAAGTACAGATACAATTACAAAAGTTTATAAATACAATGATTTTTATATTTTTAATTTAGTTGTTTCAGGTTATAAAGAAGGAACAACATTCTTGGTTTCAATTGATTCGAATACTGAAGTAATTGATAAATATCAACCATTATCAAATGGAGATACTAAAGGTATTGGATCAAAAGTAATGGATGAACCATTTAAAACTTCTCTAGAAGGAAAAGTTGCATCGGAACAACTTGATACTATCAGTGGAGCAACCGTTTCAAGTACCCCTGTTGTAAAGGGTATTAATGAAGCTTGTGAAGTAATGAAAGGTTTGAAATAAGGTGAATGATATGAATCGCTGGCAAAATTTTAAAGCAGGTTTAATAAAGGACAATCCTGTATTTTCACTTTATTTAGGAATTTGTTCTACTTTAGCTATTACTACAACAGTAAACAATGCCATTGGTATGGGTGCTGCTGTTATCATGGTTTTAATTATGAGTAACGTGATTATTTCATGTATTCGTAAAATTACACCAGATGAAATTCGTATCCCTGTTTATATTGTAATTATTGCATCATTAGTTACGATTATTCAAATGTTGATTGAAGCATTCGCTCCTGCATTGAATGAAAGTTTAGGGGTATTTATTCCATTAATCGTTGTAAACTGTATTATTCTTGGTCGTGCTGAAGCATTTGCAAGTAAGAATGGTGTATTGGATTCAGCAATTGATGGATTGGGAATGGGATTAGGATATACTTTAGCAGTTGTTGTGATGTCGTTTATTCGTGAGCTTTTAGCAACTGGTGGATGTACAATTACAAATCCATTTAATACTGCACAAGTATTGTTGAGTTTCTCAATTATTCCTGAACAATATACAATCAGTTTATTCTCATCTTCTGTAGGTGCATTTGTTACTTTCTCTGTTCTTGCAGCAATTGTTGCTCATATGAAAAATAAAGAAGCAGATCGTATTGCGCTAGAAGAAAAAGAAGCAAAGAAAAAAGAAATGGAAGCCAAAAAACAAGCGGCTATGGAAGCTAAGAAAGGAGCAAATGTTGCATGATTAAAGAATTATGTACTTTATTAGTTACAAGTGTATTAATTAATAATGCGATTTTAAATCAATTTTTAGGAATGTGTCCTTTCATGGGTGTTTCTAAAAAACGTAGTTCTGCTCTTGGAATGGGAATTGCAGTTGTATTTGTTATTTTTGTTGCATCTATTGTTACTTATGCACTTTATTACTTGGTTTTAGTTCCTTTACATATTGAATACATGAAATTAATTGTCTTTATTTTAGTTATTGCTTCATTGGTTCAATTATGTGAAATGTTTATTAAAAAGACAAGTCCATCACTATATAAATCATTGGGTGTTTATCTTCCTTTGATCACTACAAACTGTGTTGTTTTAAATTGCTGTTTAGCAAATATTTCGAATGGATATGGAATTGCTGAAATGCTTGTATATTCAATCGGTACTCCTTTAGGATTTGCTTTGGTATTGTATATTTTCTCAAGTATTCGTGAAAGATTAGATACTAGCAATGTTCCTAGACCATTTAAAGGAAATCCAATTGCTCTAATTGTTGCTGCTATTATGGCAATGGCATTTAGTGGATTGGCAGGAATTGTTTAATGAAAATACTTTTGGCAATCATATTTCTATTAGTGATGGTCTCAATTTATATAGGTTTATATTTGTTAAACAAAAGAACTCCTTTGCCAGAAGGATGTGAAGATTTAAAAGCGGATTGTGAAGGATGCCATGATTATTCATGTACAAATAATCCCGCTCATTATAGAAAGAAGGAAGAATTACAATGATTTATGCAATTCTTGTTATGTTGATTCTAGGTGCTATTCTTGGAATTGGATTAGGTGTTGCTGATAAGTTTTTGAAAGTTGAAGCAGATCCTAGAACAGAAAAAGTATCTACTATGTTGCCAAATTATAATTGTGGTGGATGTGGATATGCTGGTTGTTCTGCTTTTGCTGAAGCTATGGTAAATAAAGAAGTAAATACTTTTTTATGTAAACCATGTAAAGCTGACAAGAAACAAGAAATTATTGAATACTTGGCTAATACACCAGGTCCAGATGGGTCAACTGTAAACATTAAAGGTTAAATGAAATTTGCACAGCGTTTGCTGTGCTTTTTTTTGAAATTTTTATCATAAAAAATGTCACTAGAAAAAAATTTACAATTTATTGAAAAGTTTTCAATCTTTATGTATAATGTTACATATATTGCTGAGAGGAAGTGAATATTTTGTTTAAATACATTGTGAAGCGTGTGCTTATTGGGTTTGTAACCTTATTTATTTTAGCTACAGCAACATTCTTCTTAATGAAAGTCACACCGGGTTCACCGTTCAGTGCTGAAAAATATAAAAATCCAGAAGCTTTAGCAGCTGCTAAAGCAAAATACAATTTGGATAAACCAATTATGGAACAATATGTTTTATATATGGAAGATCTAGCACATGGGGACTTAGGTGAAAGTATGGTTCACCAAGGGAATACAGTTTGGTATTACATTGAACATGGTTTCCCAGTGACAGCTCGTTTGGGTGTTGTGGCATTTATACTTGCCATTTTCGGAGGAATTTCACTTGGCGCGGCTGCTGCGCTATCAAAGAAAAAATGGGTAAACAATCTTTGTATGGTGATTGCAACAATTGGAGTCAGTGTTCCTTCGTTTTTGATTGCGATGATTTTAATTATTGTATTTGGTGTTGAGTTAAAATTATTGCCTTTCGTTGGATTAATTAGTCCAGCTAACTATGTTTTACCAGCTATATCATTGTCTTTATATCCAATCGCAATGATTGCTCGTTTAACAAGAAGTAGTTTACTTGAAGTTATGAAACAAGATTACATTATCTTGGCTCGCTCAAAAGGAACACCATATAAAAAAGTTATTATTAAACATGCATTAAAAAATGCGATGTTACCTGTTATTACATATTGCGGACCTATGTTTGCTTTCTTATTAACTGGTTCATTTGTTATTGAAAATGCATTCTCTATTCCAGGAATTGGTAAAACATTTATTACATGTGTAACTGACCGTGATTATCCGGTTATTATGGGTGTTACTATTTTCCTTGGAATCATCATTATTACATTTAATATTTTGACAGATATTATTTCGGCGATGGTTGATCCACGTATCAAATTAAAGTAAGGAGGGTACAAAATGGAAGAAATTAAAGATTTTGAATTAACTCCTGAATTGTTTGAACCGCTTGAAGAATCTGAAAAAAACGCGGAAAAAATTGCTTATGAAAGTAAAACATATTTTCAGGATGCATGGGCACGTTTCAAAAAGAATAAATTAGCACTTATTGGACTATGCTTCTTAGCTGTGATGGTTATTTGTTGTGTAGTTATTCCAATGGTTTCACCATATACATATGATGGACAAAATATGGCAATTGCAAGTCAAAATCCAACTTTGGCTCACCCAATGGGTACAGACAGATTTGGACGAGATATTTTAGTTCGTGTAATGTGTGGAGGTCGTATTTCATTAAGTGTTGGTGTTATTGCTGCCACTATTGCTCTAGTTGTTGGAGTTGTATACGGAGGAATTGCTGGATATGTTGGCGGAAAAGTTGACATGGTTATGATGCGTATTGTTGACTGTATGTATTCAATTCCTGATACTTTATACGTTATCTTGATCGTTGTTGTTTTTGAGCCAAGTATGTTCTCAATTTTATTGGGTATTTCTATTTCAAGCTGGATGGGAATGTCTCGACAAGTTCGTACACAAGTTATGACATTAAAAGAACAAGAATTCTCTTTAGCTGCCTTTGTTTTGGGAGCTAGTTCAAAACGTATTTTGTTTAAACACTTGATTATCAACTCAATGGGACCTATTATTGTTCAATTTACGATGTTAGTTCCTTCTGCAATTTTCTCAGAAGCAACTTTAGGTTATTTAGGAATTGGGTTAAGTGTTCCTCAAGCATCTTGGGGTACATTGGCAAATGATGCCAAAGGATTAGTTGCGACTCGTCCTTTAGAATGTATGTGGCCAATATTAGCAATCTGTTTAACAATGCTTGCTTTAAACTTTATTGGTGACGGATTAGGTGATGCCCTTGATCCGAAGAAGAAATAGGAGGTTTTGATACTATGGCTATGTTAGAAGTAAACCACTTATCCACAGAATTCAAAACTGATAACGGAATAGTTAAAGCCGTTCGTGATGTTTCTTTCAAAGTGGAAAAAGGTGAAGTATTAGGTATTGTTGGAGAATCTGGTTCTGGTAAATCGCAGACGATGTTCTCTATTATGGGATTATTAAGTGGTAATGGATATGTAAGCGAAGGAGAAATTACTATTGATGGTAAAGACATTTCTCCAAAAAATTACAGTGAAAAAGAATATGAAAAAATTATGTCAGATATTCGTGGAAATGACATGGCAATGATTTTCCAAGATCCAATGACATTCTTAAATCCTGTATTAAAAATTGGTACACAATTAATTGAGCCAATTTTAAATCATAATAAAATTTCGAAACAAGAAGCAACTGAACGTGCTATTGAATTAATGCGTAAGGTAGGAATTCCTTCCCCAGAAACACGTTTAAATCAATATCCATTTGAATTTTCTGGTGGAATGAGACAACGTATTATTATTGCAATCGCATTGGCATGTAATCCTAAAATTATTATTGCCGATGAACCAACTACAGCCCTTGACGTAACAATTCAAGCGCAAGTTTTAGATTTGATTTCAAACTTAAAAGATGAATTAGACTCAGGTATTATTATGATTACACACGACTTAGGTGTAGTTGCTAGTATTTGTGATCGAATTAATATTATGTATGGTGGTAAAGTTGTTGAAACTGGAACAACTGATGAAATTTTCTATAATCCAAAACATCCATATACAATTGGATTATTATCATGTATTTCAAACCCTGAAGATGATGTAAAAAAAGAATTACATCCAATTCCAGGTTCTCCACCTGATTTATTAAATATTAAAGAAAACTGTCCATTTGCGGATCGATGTGAAAAAGCAATGAAAATTTGTAAAATGAAGATGCCAGAATTTACTGAATATTCTGATAGTCATCAATGTGCATGTTGGTTGTCACATCCTATGGCAAAAGGAAAGGGGGAATAGCAGTGCCAAAACCAATTTTAGAAATTAAAGATTTAAAAGTCTATTTTGGTGGAGGAGGATTTATTAAAAAAGCCCCTCTTGTTAAGGCAGTTGATGGATTAAATTTAACGGTCTATGAAAATGAGACTTTTGGTTTAGTAGGTGAATCTGGTTGTGGTAAATCTACAACTGGACGTGCCATTGTAAAGATTAATAAAATTACCGATGGTCATATTTATTATAATGGCGTTGATATTGATACAATTAAAGGAGAAGATTTGAAACAATACAAACGAGATGTTCAAATGATTTTCCAAGATCCATATGCTTCATTAGACCCTCGTATGACAGTTGGTGAAATTATACGAGAACCAATGGATATTCACAACATTGGTACCAAAGAAGAAAGAGAACAACGTGTGCGTGAATTACTTGAAATTGTTGGATTAAAACCTGACCATATTCGTAGATACCCACATGAATTCTCTGGAGGACAAAGACAACGTATCGGGATTGCTCGTACCTTGGCTTTGAATCCTAAATTTATTGTTTGCGACGAACCAATCTCTGCACTTGATGTTTCGATTCAAGCACAAGTTATTAACTTACTTGAACATCTTCAAAAAGAGATGGGTATTTCTTATCTTTTCATTGCTCACGATTTAAGTATGGTTAAACATATTTCAGATCGCATTGGAGTAATGTACTTGGGAAATTTAGTCGAAGTAGGGGATGCAGAAAGTCTTTATCGTCATCCTATGCATCCTTATACTGAAGCGCTATTGTCATCTGTTCCTATTCCAGATCCGAAAACTGCGCGACAAAGAAAGAGAATTGTGCTAGAAGGTGAACTTCCTAGTCCAATTAATCCTCCTTCAGGATGCGTGTTCAGAACACGTTGTCCTAAAGCAATGGAAAAGTGTGCACTTGAAAAGCCTCAAATGAAACAAGTTGGAGATCGTAAAGTGGCATGCCATTTATATGACGATAAATAAAAGGAGAAAAGAAGAAAATGAAAAAAGTATTAACTGGTGCAGTTAGTATCGCTATGGCTGCAACAATGTTAGCTGGATGTGGTGGTAGTGATTCTAATTCTAATACTGTCCGTGTAGCCGTTGGTGGAGATATTAACACACTTGACCCTGCAAAAGTTGATGCATCTATCGATGCAAATATCATCAATAATATGTATGATGGTTTGTATAAATTAGATTCTGATGGAAATACAATACCTGTATTAGCCACAGATATGCCAGAAATCAGTGATGATGGCTTAACTTATACAATTAAATTCACTGAAGATGCAAAATGGTCTGATGGTGAACCATTAACAGCCGATGATTTCATTTATTCATGGAAACGTGGTGCTGCATTAGGTACTGCTAATGCTTACTATTCAATGTTCATCACAAAATATATTTCAGGTGCTATTGACGGTTCTGGAGATCCAAATGCATTTGATAACATGACTGATTTCGGTGCTGTTGCATTAGATGATCACACAATTCAAATTACATTAAAAGACCGTGTTCCTTTCTTTACTTCTGTATTAGTAAGTAATGCATTCTATCCATTACGTGAAGATATCGTTGGGGAAGATCCATTAGATGATTCATGGGCAAAAGGAACTGATTATCCTGTAGTCGGAGCATTCGTTCCTACAAAAGTTGACTATGCTGCTGGTGTTTCATTAACTAAAAATGAAAACTACTATTTAGCTGATGAAGTTAAATTAGATGGTATTGAATATACAGTTATGACTGACCAAGACTCAGAAGTTTCTGCATTCAAATCAGGTCAATTAGATCTTGCTACTTCAGTTAACCCTGAAACAGTTTATGCTGATGATGAATTAAAAGAAAGCATTTATACAATTGACCCATTCGTATGTAACTACTACATCTTATTCAACTGTGGTGATGAAAACGATCAATCAACTGAAGGATTAAAAGCATTAAAAGATGTTGATATCCGTCATGCAATTTCTTGGGCAATTAATCGTGAAGAAGTAGCTGCTGCTTCTGGTTATGGTGACGCTGCTTATCCATTATATGGATATGTACCAAGTGGTATTCCAGGTGCACATGGTGACTTCCGTGAAGAAACTGGTGATGAAACTAAATACGATTTAGAAGCTGCTAAGAAAATCATGGAAGACAAAGGTTACAGTGCAGATAACATGTTAACTCTTGAATACAAATACAACGATACAGCAATGCACAAAAATATCGCTCAAGTATTACAAGCTAACTTAAAAGAAATCTACATTGATTTGAAATGTACTTCTACTGAAAAATCAACATTCTTCGATGCTCGTGACAAAGGAGACGGTGAAACATTCCGTCATGCTATGTCTGCTGACTACTTTGATCCAATGACATATCTTGAAATGTTATATGGTAAAGATACTGCTGGTAACTTAACTGATGATGCTACATATGAAAGCATGCTTGATGCAGCTAATGCTGAATCTGATCCTACTAAACGTTTAGAAATGTTAGGTGATGCTGAAAGATACTTAGTTGAAGACCAAGCTTATATCGCACCATTAATTGGATACTCTGATCCATATTTACTAAATACTAACTTAAAAGGTCTAGTTTCTTCACCAGAAGGACACTATGATTTAACTCGTGCTTATTTTGAATAAGTAAAATAAAAATGAATAGGAATTAAGCTACTTTGGTGTTACCATTAAAGTAGCTTTTATTTTGGAGGTAAAAAAATGAAAATTCGCTCGCTAAAAGAACAATACACACTTCAAGAAAAATGTCTTAAAGATAGACTGGATTTAATCTTACCTGAAGTTATGTTTGATTCAGAAGCAGATATGTGGATTGTGGCATCAAAAGAATATAATGAAGACCCTTTGTTTAGAGCCATTACACCACCTGATTATCCTACTGCACGTCGTATTACCATGTTTGCATTCGTAAAAGAAGATGATTATATTCATCGTTTTTCATTAAGTATGCCAGACGAAAGTCTAGAAAAATACTATGAACCATTTTATAAATTTGGAAAAGAAACACAAATGGAAGCACTTGTTCGTTTATTTAAAAAATATGATCCAAAAAAAATTGCGATTAATTCATCCTTAAACTTTTCTTTTAGTGATGGACTTTCAATGGGAATTTATACTTTATTTTTGGAAAATTTACCTGATAAATGGTTAGACCGAATGATTTGTGATGATATGTTAGCTGTTAAATTGATGGAAATTCGTACTCCAACCGAATTAGCACTTATGCCTGAAGTCATGAGTGTTGCGGATTCAATTATGGAAGAAATGTATTCATCTAAAATTATTGAGCCAGGAATCACTACATGTGATGATTTAGTTTGGTTTATGAAAGAAAAAACACATGAATTGGGTCTTGAATATTGGTTTGAACCAACTATGGATTTACAAAGAGAAAATGGTACTTCACCAAGAATGGATCATTGTGTTATTGAAAAAGGGGATTTAATTCATTGTGATTTTGGAATTCGTTATATGAATATGTGTACGGATACACAACGTCTGGCCTATATTTGTAAAGATTATGAAGATAGTGTTCCACAAAAATATTTAGAAGGAATGAAAATAGGAAATCGTTTCCAGGATATTGTCATGAACAATATGGTTGAGGGACAAACCGGAAATCAAGTATTTACAAAATCAATTTCTCAAGCTAAAGAAGAAGGAATTCAAGCGACACTTTATTCTCATCCTTGTAATATGTATGGACATGGTCCTGGACCAACTATTGGTTTATATTCTCAACAAGAAGAAATTCCTGTTAAAGGGGATGTCGAAGTATCAAACAATACTTGTTATGCTCTTGAATTAAATGTAAAAGTAGAGGATATATATTATTATTTAGAAGAAACAATTGTGGTTGATAAAAACGGAGCTCGTTTCTTATACGCAAATCGCGATCAAATCACATTAGTAAAATAGCCTATCGTACTTGATAGGCTTTTATTATATCTTCTATTTCTTTTGAACTTGGATCAATATAAATTGTCTTATATGATTTCATTGAAACAAGGCCCATAGGAGCACCGGGAATCTTTTTTAATTGAGAAACAAGGCAATAATCAACAGGAACACTACTTGAATCTTTTCCTTTGGAATAATATGCAGCTAATTTTGCACATAAACGGATGTTTTCTTCATTGTATGTTTCACTTTTTAATAGTACATGACTTCCATGATAATCTTTGACATGGAACCATAAGTCTTGTTTTCTAGCTAGCGTATGCGTAATGTAATTGTTTTGAATATTGTTTTTTCCTACAAAAATATCAGAATCATTAAAGTGTAAATGAAGAATATTTGGTTTTTTCTTCTTTTTAGAATTAACCTTATTTTTAGGTTTTAACACTTTTTTAACAATCAATTCTTCTTGTATTTCTAAAGCATCTTCGATAGAACAATGCATTAATTGTTCTTCTAATTGAGTATAGTATTGAATTTCATTTTCACAAGCATCAATTTGTTCTTGTAATATTGATAAGCTTCTCTTTAATTTATGATACTTTTGATAGTATTTATTAGCGTTATCTTTTAAATCGTAACGCATATCAATTGGTATATTTACTTCTTCATTGTTTTCAAATGATGGTAGCGTAACAATTGGTTCTTTTTTTATTTGATTCATATAACAAAATAATAAATCGCCATATACTTGATATTTTTGGTAATCATGAGAATCACTTAGACTTTTCTTTAGTTTTGGTAACTTTTTGATATTTTTATTCTTTTCTTTTTGGACACATTTAAAAACATCACCACATTGTTCCTTTAAACGAATACGAGTTTCATTTTCGCTATATAAAATAGATAATCCACTCATTAAATTATAAGTCTTCGCATTTTGTTTAAGATGCTTTAACTCAATACAATGAAAGTCTTTTTCGTATACATATAAAGTATTTGATTGAATAAGTTCTTGTATAATATCATCGTAAGATTCATTAAGAAATTTAATACGATATATAAATTCATTCGATAAAAGAGGAGAAAACCCATGAATTTGTTTTACTAACGATTGGTCTAAGTCTATTTTTTGAACTTGAAGAGGATTCATTTTTTTACCCGCATCCGGCAGTGTATATAAAGCTCCTGGATGAATAAGTCTTTTCGAATTTTCATATACAGGAATTCTTTTTAGTGCATCAACAATGATATTATTTTCATTTACTAAAATAATATTGGCATATTTTCCCATTAATTCAATATATAATTTAAAGTGAACCAAATCTTGAAATTCATTTCGATTAACAATTGAAAAACAAATAATGCGATCAAAACCAATTTGTTCAATAGATTCAATTGTCCCTTGAGAAATATTTTTTCTTAAAACCATCACGAAGTTGCTTGGTGTTTTTTGAGTGTTTGTTATGGAATCTGTTAAATAAATGCGATTTGTATTTGAATGAACGTTAACGATACATTTTTGATTTCCATAAGAAGGGACATGAAAATGAAATTGAATCTCTTCTTCACTTATATTCTGTATTTTTCCAATTTTACATGGAATCATTTTATTTATATGATTTTGTATATTATGTAATAATAATCCATCTAAAGCCATAAAAAACCTCCGGTTCATATTATATCATAAAAAAATACTTTGACACCTATGTTACATACTTGTAAAATAATAAGAAAAGGAGAAAGATATGAAACGTGGTTTGTTAGTAATTATTAGTGGACCTAGTGGAGTTGGAAAAGGTACAGTTCGTAAATATTTTGAAAAAAAAGAAGAACTAAATCTTGTTTACTCTACTTCGATGACAACTCGAAAACCTAGAAATGGAGAAGTAAACGGGAAAGATTATTTTTTCGTATCTCGTGAAGAGTTCTTAAAAGCTATAGATAATAATGAATTATTAGAATATGCTGAGTTTGTAGGTAATTATTATGGAACACCTATTAGTGAAGTCAATCGTTTACGTGATGAAGGTAAAAATGTTCTTCTTGAAATAGAAGTACAAGGAGCTAAACAAGTTCAAGAAAAATGTCCGGATGCGATTAGTATCTTTATTATTCCTCCTTCATTAGAAGAACTTGAAAAACGTATTCGAGGTCGTAACTCAGAACCAGAAGAAATCGTGCAACAACGTTTGTCAAAAGCTGAGAAGGAATTAAAACTGGTTAATCAATATAAATATATTGTTTGCAATGATGATCCTGAACTTGCTGCTAGTTTAATTGAAACTATAATTTTACGTAATATCGAAATTGAAGAAAATAAATAAGTACTTGAAAGTTATCTGTTTTTGTGATAAATTTTCAGTGATAGGAAATGAAGGAGTGGGTAAAACCACTCCTTCGTTTTGGAAAAGGAGAATTTTTATGGATCATCTAAATAAATGGATTGAAGAAGTATTAGATGAAAATGAGTGTAGTTTGTATGAATTAGAATGGCTAACAAACCAAAATCCACCATTACTAAGAATTTCTATTGAAAAAAAACAAGGTGTAATCGACCTAGATACATGTGCTAAATGTTCAGATGCGATTTCAACTATGTTAGATGAAAAAGATTGGTTCCAAAAAGAATATATGTTAGAAGTATGCTCACCGGGTGCTGAACGTGAACTAAAAACTGATGAGCAAATTCAAAACGCAGTTGGTTCATATGTTCATGTTAAATTTAAAGATCCTAAACAAGGTTTAGATTGTGTTACTGGTGATTTAGTTGACGCAAACGATGAAGACATTACTGTAAGTTATAAAGATAAAACAAGAACTAAAAAAATTACGATTGAAAAATCAAATATTGCATTGATTATGACAGCTGTCAAATTATAAGGAGAAAAAAATGAAACAAGAAATGAGTTTAGCAAATGCGTTAATTGGAGTTGAAACAGGACGCAAATTGCCAAAAGAAGTTGTAGAAGATGCTCTTAAAGAAGCGATGCAAAAAGCATATCGCAAACAAATTAATATTCAAGATGCATATGTTCGTGTTGAAATTGTAAATGGTGAAATTGAAATTTATCATGAAAGAATTGTTGTTGAAGAAGTTTTTGATGATGAATTAGAGATTTCACTTGAAGATGCACGAAAAGTAAAACCAGATGCACAATTAGATGATATGATTCCAGAAAAAGTTGATTTCAAAGATTTTGATCGTGCTGCGGTTGTTCTAGCAAAAAATGTAATAAAGCAAAAAATTCGTGAAGCTGAAAAACAATTGGTGTATGAAGAATATTGCGATAAAATCGATGAAATGGTTTTAGGAACAATTGAAACAGTTGAAGAAAAATTTATTATTGTCAATATTGGTAAAACATTAGCAATGATGAAGCGCTCTCAATCTATGCCAAATGAAGACTATAAAGAAGGACAAAAAATCTTAGTTGTTATTAAAGAAGTAAATAAAGAAACTAAGGGTGCACAAGTTTTAGTTTCACGTGCTACTTCTGTATTAGTTCGTCGTTTGTTTGAAAAAGAAGTTCCGGAAATTTATAACGGAACAATTGAAATAAAAGCCATTGCTCGTGATCCAGGTGAAAGATGTAAAATTGCTGTTTATTCACACAATGAAAACATTGATCCAATTGGAGCTTGTATAGGACCAAGAGGTTCTCGTGTTCAAGCTATTATCAATGAATTACATGGTGAAAAAATTGATATCTTTGAATGGTCAGATAACATTACTGATTTAATTTCAAATGCATTATCACCAAGTGAAACAGTTGCAGTTATTCCAAATGAAAATGTTAAAGACGGTTTAATTGTTGTAGTACCAGATAGTCAATTATCATTGGCAATTGGAAAACGCGGAAAAAATGCTCGTTTAGCTGTTAAATTAACAAATCGTAAAATTGATATTAAATCAGAATCTGAAATGAATGAACTAGGTGTTGATTACATGTCAATTGCTAAACAAATGCAAGAAGAATATGAAGCTAAGAAAGCAAAAGAACGTGCTTATAAGCAACAACAAAAAATTGAAGAACTTAAAACTTCTGAATTAGATACTCTTGGAGTGGATGATATTGATTTCACTTACGATGAAGATGAAGTAATCGAAGAAGAAAATCATAACGAAGATACTTTATTTGCTGCTGAACAAGAGAAAAAATTATCTGAAATTGAAGAAGCAGCAAAAATTGCTAAAGAATTAAGAAAAGATAATGCTTTAGGTGAAAAGAAAGAATATACATCTAAATTTGAAGAATTTGCAGATGCTTCAAACAAAAATGAAGTCGTACAAACTGTAAAAGAAAAACAAGAAGTAGTTGAAGAAGAACCTGTAATCATTAAGAAAACTAATTTTGATTCAATGCAACCAATTTATTCTGAAGAAGAATTAGCTGAATTGGATGAATTTGAAGACGATGAAGAAAACAAATGGGATGAAGATATTGATTACGAAGAATATGACGAATATTATGACTAGGAGATAACATGAGAAAAATTCCAATGAGAAAATGTGTTGTTACA
>JAQYFP010000074.1 GCA_028723085.1 Erysipelotrichaceae bacterium
AATTCATAGTTACCTTGTGAGGCAGTTCCATCCCAAGTTAATGAATAAGTATTATCACTTGTTCCTACACCTGTTTGAGAACCAGTAGTTGCAAATGTAACTGTTTCCCCATTTACTAAACCAGTAATACTTCCTTCTGCAATTAATGGAGTTCCATCATAAACTTTAGATTTAGTTGGAGTTGTAACTTTAACAGGTGCTTTAGAAATCGTTAGTGTAACTTCTTTATTTAATTCACCTAAATAATATTGACTACTTGCTTTAACTTTTACTTTTACTTCTGTTACATCAGTATAAGCAATATCTTTAACATCACTTACCCAATTTGTTCCATCAACACTATATTGGATCTTAACTTCATCAACATTTCCTTCTTTTCCTTCATTTAAAGAAACAGAAGCGGCTTTAGGATTTAATACTAATCCATCATATGTCTTAGAACTATCTTGTGCATCCAATGTGAAGTAATCAGCAATTTGTTTTTCTTTCCAAGTCGCATTAAATGTTAAGTTACCTGTTGAACCTTTAGAAATAACAGTATTCATTTTATTATGTTCTTCAGAAGTTGCTGGATCAACTAATTCCCATCCAGTGAATTTATATCCATCTTTCTTAGGATTTACTAATGTAAAATCAGGTGTTTCCACTGTATAAGTTGAAGGATTTGGATTATCTTTACTTCTATTATCCCAACCAGTAATTTCTTCCAATCCAGTATAAGTAATTGTATATTCTGCTAAATTTAATTCAAATTCTACAACATTGTCTTTTGTTGCAGACATTTCAGCTGTCTTATATTTATCTTTTATTACATAACCTTTTTTGTATAAATCATTAGCGACGTCTTGATCAGGATATACGGTAAACTTACTTGCCTTAGCCTCTAAATCTTCTTGACTATCAATTGTTTTACCATTGTATGTATAAATCACATCATATTTTAAGTCTTTTAATTGTGTATACTTGAAGACAATTGTGTTTTGACTTGCCTCTGGTTCTAGAGTAATCGTCTTAGAATATTGATCAACGATATATCCATCAATATTAATTGCTTTTTCATTTACATTCGCACCAACAGTACCTGTTACAACTTTATCATTTGCCAATTTATTACCCGCAGCATCTACATAAGAAGCAGTATAACTTGTTTCGGTATTGGCAACCCATTTCGCATATAAAGTAATATCGCTTGTTACAGGAGCATTTTGATCATATTCATTTTTACAATCTTTATCTTCATACCATCCATCGAATGTATAACCTTCTTTAGTTAAATCACTAGGAAGAGTTACTAATTTATGTTTCTTAACTGTTAAATTTTCATTATTTTGCCCATTATCCTTAACTAAAGTAACTGTTTTATTAGGTGCTTCAAATTTTGCATACAATACTAAGTTATTACCAGGCATTGTAGTAAAGTTATAAGGTTCACCTTGGCATTCTGGATTATCATACCAATCTACAAATGTATAATCACTGTCTACACCAGCAGTACCATTGGCTGGAATATAGTTATATTTATTTGTTCCCTTAAGGTTAGCACCAAAACGAATATCTTCTACTGTTCTTAATGTCTTAGAACCATATTTATAAGTGATATCGAATTGATCACGATCATAGTAGAAACGATATGTGTCACCATATGACCCGTCATATCCGCTCGGTGTACTATTTCTAAGTGTGTATCCATATAATTCTTTCGCACTTAATTCTCCATCCCGTGATAATTGTAGTCCAGTTTCACTATATTCATCACTTTTTGTATAACCATTTCCATCGGCGTTTTCTAAATAGTATTCTACATTTCTTGTTTTAGTATTTTGAAGCCAATATCCATATATAGAAACAGTTTCCGTATTATCTCTTGGATCTGGAAGCATTCCTTCAGTGACATTAAATCTTTTCGTTACAAAACTTGTATTATTATTTGTCCAATCATCACTTTTCCATGCATAAAAATAATAAGAATTTGATGTATAAGATACTGTAGAAACACTTGGCCAAAGTGAAGCTAAGTTCGTTCCTAATTTAACTTTAATTGAATAATCTGTTCCACTTACATCATTATAAACTTTTCCACCAATTGTGATTTTGGCATTTGAAATTGGATTTCTATAACTACTATATTTACTACTATTAATATTAAAGTTATATGTATATTCCTTCAAATCATAGTATTGATATACAACTGTTGAACCATCAGCTTTTACTGATTCCGTAGTCGGTGCTTTAGTGCTTACTTGATAATAAGCTCTTTCTGAAGTTAATAATCTACTTGATTCTCCACTTACACTTGAATCAGTATTTGCTTGTTTTGTGTCCGAATGATCAAATACATAGTATGAATTATTGTTGGCATCTAGTTTTTCAATCATGTGAACAACTGTGTAATCAACTGTATCTGGAGTCCATTTCGCATACACAGTTTGATTTCCAGTTAAAGTAATAGTACTTGTAGCTGGTTGTGTACAATCTTTATCTAAATACCATCCATCAAATGTATATCCTTGTTTAGTAGGTTTTGTTGGTAAAGATACAGTTTGTTCGTAAATACCTTTAATAGGTTTTACATAAGATCCACCATTTGTATCAAATGATAGCGCATATGTATTACGTACATATTCCACTACAACTACAGTGTTTTCTTTGATTTCTTGTTGCGTAATAGCTTTGGCACTGAATCCTTCTAAAGTAGGGGCTACTACATTAGACATTTGTCCATATTTACCCTCAACTTGTTTTGAAGATTCTGTATATGATTTAGAATTTCCTAAATCAACTTGTTTATATCCTGGATTTGGAGTACGTGTAACTACTGTATATGTCACATTATTGGCTTGTAACGTAACAACTACTTCTCCACTTGTTGCTTCACTTGATAATGTTGATGTGATTGTATTTCTATCTAAAGTATATTCATCATCACTAACACTAGCTGTATATCCTGCTGGAATTTTATCATCTAATGAATAAGTAAAGTTATATCCACCTTCACCTTCATTAGCCATTACAGATTCCATTGAAGAAAGTGTTCCATCTTCATACTGAACTTTAACGGTTACTGGAATTTGTCCAACTGGAACAATATCAATACCATCAAAAGTTCCTACATAAATAGAGAAAGGCATAATAGCTGGTTCATTTTTCCAAACTGCTTTATATCCACTCTTGATAGAATAAGAAATTGTTTTGTAGATTGTTTCATTATTAAATTCATCTGTACTTACTGTATCCACTGAATCAACTTGTAAACCTTCAATTGATTTCGCATACATACTTAAATCCAATTGATTTTGGTTAATAGTGATTGTTTGTTCATCACGGAATGAACCTAAGTTAGTTGATACAACATGTTCTAAAACAACTGTACAAGATTGATTGACTTGTTCTTGTATTTTAGAAACTTCCACTTGAATGGTTTGGTTTTCATATTCTAATTCAATATTATTTAATTGATATTCTTTTTGATGTTCATTATCTTTAATAGAAGAAATGGTGTATCCATCTAATTGTAATGAATCAACAGAAATTTCATCGTTCACATATCCATTAATTGTTTTGGCATCTATTACTGTTCCATCTAATACATACTGAACGACTAAAGACGCACTTACTTTTTCTTCCACATCCGTGTTGGTTAAATCAACTCCTTGATACGATTCAATTTGTGAATCAGGTTGGGAAGTGTCGTCGTTGGCTAATACAGTTGCCACAGGACTAACGGCATTTGTCATTCCAATAGCGGCACTCAAAGCAACGGCTACAGTTTTCTTACTTTGCTTAGCTTTCATAATTTTTCCTCTCTTTTTTCTCTTCTTTTTTATTTTTTCTCTCCTTTCTGAAAAAGGATAAAAAAAAATAAAAAGAAATGCTTTAATAAAAATGAAATAAAAATTACATCTTTATGTTAAGCACATTATACCCCCCCCTGTAATTAAAAAGCAATTAAGGAATTCTTAAATCTAGGCAAAAAGATAATTTGTTTTATGATACAATGAATACGGTGATATTATGTTTTTAATCAAGAAAAATCCAGAAGCTGTGAAACAAGAGAAAATCGCAAGTTTATGGAACTACATGACTTCTATGAACAAGAAAGACAAACAATTATTAAATCAGTTAATGGAACAAGATAATGCCCCTTTAGAATATAAAGACGGTGAAGTTCCTAAGTCACAGTTTCTAAAAAACAAAAAAATCATAGAAAAATCCATCATTCAAAAACAAATCGATAGTCGTGTCTATGACTTCATTTGTTTTAAAATCAAAGACGATGTCTATGAATTACTGGATGAATCCTATGATCAATTTTACGCAATCATCGGTGGTTAACCGATGATTTCTATTATTGTCTTCACAAAGAAAATAACTAAGACAAAAATCATGATTGGTTTTACGGAAAAACTTCCTTTTTTAAAATACGAAGAACCAATATAATTTCCTAACATATTAAAGGCTCCTGCCAATAAACCAATTGGAATTAATACTTTGGCATTTAATAAATACACAATTAAACTTGAATAATTCGTAGTTAGATTGATGACTTTTGTGATTCCATTGGCTTGTTGCAGATTCAAATGTGCTAAACTAGTCAATAAAATCAATAAAAACGTTCCCGTTCCTGGTCCATAAAAACCATCGTATATTCCAATACCAAAGGCAACCACACTACTAATCGCAATTGTCATTTGTTTTGATAAAGGTTCTTTTTCCTTTAAAGATTTCGGATATAATACGTAACAAGCCGTTAAAGGAATCACAATCAACATGATTTTTTTAAAAAAAGTATCTTCAATTAATAAGGCAAGATGCGCTCCTAAAGACGATCCCATAATCGCAAATACCAAACAAACAATGGCAATATTCCATTGAATAAAACCCGCTCTGGCATAGCGAATGGTTGTAACAGTTGTTCCCATTGAGCTTGATAATTTATTTGTGGCAATGGCATTATGAACAGGAAGTCCAGCCATTAAATAAGCCGGCAAAGAAATGAGTCCTCCACCTCCACCAATGGCATCGACAAACCCAGCTAAGAATACTAAAACACATATCATTACTATTTCCATGGGATTTATTATATCTATTTGTTTTTATTTTGTCATCAAAAAAAGAGCTTACGCTCTTTTTAATAACTGATTAAAATTTTGATCAAGAATATCTGTACAGTCCATTTGTTTAATTTCATTTATTTGTTCTATTGAATGATTAAACATTTTTAGATAATCCCTTGACTGTATTGCCCATTCAATGGCATCAATGCCATCACTTTCTAACAATAATTTATGAACATCTACATTTTTTACTAAATTCGTGACCGCTTCATCAATTCCTACAGAAGGACCTACGGTAAAATAGTCTACAACTTCATCGTATTCTTTCAGAAAGTCAAGACAAGAATACCAATGAACGATATATGTATTCTTATATCGTTTAATTAAATTTAAAGCTTCTTGTTCCATGCCCTTAACATGTAAGATTACTGGTTTTTGATACTTAGATGCAAATTCTAATTGTTGAATAAAAACCCTTCTTTGAACATCTAAATCAACATCACACCAAGTATTATCTAATCCAATTTCTCCTATAAATTTCGTTTTAGAAAATAAAGGTTTCATTTCTTCAAAATTTATTTGATCTGCTTTCCATGGATGAATGCCAACACTAAATTCAAAAGGATATTCTTTCAATAAAGATTGTATGCACTCATATTCTTCCACACTATCCACATTACAAATGCCCTTCATTTTATTTTCTTTAAACAAATCAAATAATTCTTTTGACATATGAAAATGAGCATCATGCATTGTTTTCACCTTTTAATAATTCATAAATCTCTTTTTTCAAATTTCCTTGTTCAAACAACCAATCACGACTCTTTTGGATTCCATGTAAATTGATTTCCTTTAAAATCGATGCCGGATGATGCGATAAAATTAAAATACGATCCGCTAAATACAATGCCTCATCAATATCATGGGTTACCAGTAAAGTCGTACGATTATATTGATTACGTAAATCCAATAACCAATCTTGCATATCATTACGCGTTATGACATCCAATGCCCCAAAGGGCTCATCTAACAATAAGATATCTGCTTTGCATAAAGCCGTTCTTAGAAAAGCCGCTCTTTGTCGCATTCCCCCTGATAACTGAGAAGGATAGGCATTTTGATATCCATCTAAGCCAAAGGTTTTGAACTCCTTTAAAGCATTTTCTTTTGCGTTTTTATCATGGTTAATCTGCCCATATAAAGTTACATTCTCTAATATTGTTTTCCATTCCAATAATAAATCACTCTGTGGCATATACGCAAAATGATCACTTAATCCCTCTACTCTTTGTCCATCTACTTCAATTGTTCCAGTATCTTGTTTTAATAAACCTGCCAAAATATTTAAAATCGTTGATTTTCCACATCCACTTGGACCCAACAAAGCTACAAATTCACCTTGTTCAATTTGAAAATCAATGTGATTTAAAATAAGCTGATCAAATGAAATCGATAAATCCTTTACACAAAGCTTCATAATACTCCTATTCTACAAATTCATTGGTATATTGTTGTTTGGCATCAATTTTAGAATCAATTAACCCATATTCAAACATAAAATCCGTATAATTATCCCAGACCTCATCTTTCATAACACCCCAACTAGGTGCATCTAAAGCATATTGCTCAGATAAATATTCTTGTGATTTTTTAATAAAATCTAAATCTACGTCCGATAAAGCAACATCATGTAAAAGAATCGCTGCTTCATCCGGATTATCAATGGCATATTCATATCCTTTTTTCGTTGCACTCATGAATTTTTCACAAATCTCTGGATTGTTTTCAATCATATCATTATTTGTGATGATAACCGGTGTATAGTAATCCAAGCGTTCATCTAATTCATTTAATGGCATATAATTTAAATCATATCCATCCATTAACGCACGAGTAACAGCCCATCCATAGAATTCCCAATTTAAATTTACTTTATTGTCTCCAGTTTCACTTGATAAACCAGCAACACCAGAACCATCGGCTCCCACAATTGTCAATTTTGAGAAATCCGCATTTTCTTTTTTCATAACCGCTTGAATGACCGCTTCTTCACTAGGAGCACCCCATCCCGCATATGTTTTTCCTTCAAAGTCCTTGGGACTATTAATATTGGCATCTTTTAAAGACACGAAACCAGATGTATTATGTTGAATAATTGTCGCAATCGCTTTAATTGGTAAAGCATCTTGAGCCGTTAGAGCATACGTTACATCTTCTTGATAAGACACACCAAAATCTGCTTTTCCAGTAGCTACCATACTTGTAGTGGCATTGTCTCCTGGTTCAATAATTTCAACATCCAATCCCATTTCTTCATAGTATCCTTTTTCCTTGGCAACATAGAATCCTGTATGATTGGTATTAGGTGTATAATCCAACATTAAAGTTACTTTCGTTAAATCTGAATTACTATCTTGTGTATCATTACTTGAACAAGCTGTTAAAGAAAAAACAAGAACACAAGATAAAACAGCTGTTAGTAGTTTTTTCATTTCTTTTCTCCTTTTTTTAAATGTGGAAATAAAATATATTCAATAAGTGTGACTACACCATTTAATAAAATACTCCACAAAATAATCACAACAACGCAAGCAAATACTTTATCTAACATATAACCATTCTTTACTCGTAACATGTAATACCCAAGTCCAGCGCTACTTGATAGCCATTCCCCTACAATGGCTCCTCCTATACAATAGGTTGCCGCTACTTTCAATCCTGAAAATAGACCAATGGCCCCAGCAGGAATTTTAACCATTTTATAGATTTGAAACGTATTGGCACCAAAACTCTTTAATAAATTAATTTGTTTGAGATCCACTTGTCCCAATGCATCACAAAACGAAATCGCAATGGGAAAGAAACACATAAAAATCACAATCAATACTTTAGGTGCCATTCCAAAGCCAAGCCATATTGAAAACAAAGGACCAAGAACCATAACGGGTACAGTTTGAGTCACAATTAAAAATGGATAGACACTGCTTTTAAATGTCTTTGATAAATCCATTCCTATGGCAATGAAAATAGCTAATAATGTACTTATGAATAAACCAATCAAAGCTTCTTTTAAAGTCACCATGGAATGCATCCATAAAACACTAAAATTTGAAATGATTGCCTTTAAAATCATTGAAGGAGCAGGAAGAATATATAAACTAATATCAAATAGTTTTACACATCCCTCCCATAGGAAAATGACACAAATAAATACAACTAAGGGTATCAAAATTTTTTTCTTTTTCATTTTTCCTCCTTTCAACAAAAAAAGACGTCAAAGGACGTCATATTTTCTTCTTGATATGACTCCCTACGCTAGCATTAACTAGATCAGGTCATAAGGGATTGGTAATCCATCTCAGCCTATTGGCACCCCTGTCATGACAAATTATTTACTTGTAGTTACATTATACAAAAAAATAAAAAAAAAGAACAGTGTTTTTACCCACTATTCTCTTACTTTTACTAAACTTGGAATAAACTGATAAATAGAATCCATTGGAAGCTGAGCCAATATGATAGCTATAAAAATCAAGATACAACCACCTATTTCACGAGAAGACAATACTTGTCCTAACAATAACCAGCTTGCCAGAACCGAGAACACCGATTCCAATGACATAATCATTGAAGCAATCGTTGGATTCAAATCTTTTTGACCAATAATTTGTAGTGTATACGCAATTCCACAACTACAAATACCTGCATACAATAAAGAAACCCATGCCGAAGCATTAAATTGATAAATCCAAGTACTATTAATTTCTAAAAAGAACATAGGAATAGCTGTAAACAATCCACAAAATAAAAATTGAATACAAGATAAACGAACACCATCCACTTTCGGTGAAAAATGATCAATCACTAATATTTGTAGGGCAAATACCGGGGCACAAAGAATCGTTAAGAAGTCCCAAAATTCTAATGAAAGAGTCGTATTAATACATAGAAAATATAAACCACATACACAAAGTATGACACCAATCCATATATTCCATCCACATTTCTTCTTTAAAAATAAACCAAATACTGGCACTAAAACAATGTAGCACGCTGTTAAGAATCCAGCTTTAGAAGAAGGTGTTCCAAAATACATTCCCAATTGTTGTAGATTGGTCGCAATGAACAATAACGATCCACTGCTCAATCCCGCTAACCAAAGTGTTTTTTTGTCTTGTTTGGTTTGTGGTTTTTTGGAAATGGATAAACGATCACAAAACCAAATAACAGGAAGCAATACCGCTGAGCCTATAAAACAACGAATACAATTGAATGAATATGGTCCAATCGCATCTCCACCTTCACTTTGAAATACAAAGCTAATTCCCCATAAAAGAGCGGCAAAAGCCAATAAAAATGAATTTCTAATTTGCTTGTTCATGAATGAATTTTATTAAAATTCATTCAAAAAAACAAGGACTTTTGAAAATTGATTACTATTTGTACTATAATCGAACTAGGAGGATTAAACATGAATAACTTTACCTATAGTGTTCCCACTATGATTCACTTTGGAAAAGGACAAATATCCCATCTAAGTGAATTAAAAGAAAGTGGAAATCGTTTACTTCTTGTCTATGGATCTGGAAGCATTAAAAAATCCGGATTATACGATGAAGCAATGAATATTTTAAAAGAAAATGATTTAACTGTTTATGAACTATCAGGAGTCGAACCCAATCCTCGCATTGAAACCGTAAGAAAAGGAGCTCAAATCTGTAAGGAAAACGACATTGATATGGTATTAGCCATTGGTGGTGGTTCTACCATTGACTGTGCTAAAGTCATTGCTGCTAGTAGTTGTTATAATGGTGATGCATGGGATTTAGTCCTTGATAAAACAAAAATCAAAAAAGCTTTACCTATTTATACAGTATTAACACTTGCGGCAACAGGATCTGAAATGGATGAATACGCCGTTATTTCTGATTTAACTTTAAATGAAAAATTAGGAACCGGAGGCCAATTACTAAAACCTAAAATGTCCATTCTTGATCCAACATATACTTTTACTGTTTCCCGCAAACAAACCGCAGCCGGTGTTGCCGATATGATGTCACATACCTTTGAAAACTATTTCAATAACGTTGAAGGTACTGAGATGCAAGCCGGTTTTGCCGAAACCATTTTACGTTGTTGCCTTCAATACGGACCTATTGCCCTAAACGAACCAACAAACTATCAAGCTCGTGCAAGTTTAATGTGGTGCTCAAGTTTTGCGATTAATGGAACCATTAAACGTGGATGTGAAGTCAGCTGGTGCATCCATCCAATTGAACACGAATTATCTGCTTATTATGATATAACACATGGCGAAGGCCTAGCTATTTTAACTCCAGTTTGGATGGAATACATCTTAAATGAAAAAACAGCTAAGAAAATGGCCACAATGGCAAGAAACGTCTTTGGCATCCAACAAAAAGATGATTTGTTGGCAAGTCAAATGGGAATTGAATCATTAAAAGAATTTTTCTTTGATACGATGGAATTACCATCAACACTTCGCGAAACTGGAATCACAAATAAAGATAACTTTGAAATCATGGCCACAAAAGCAGCTTCTAAATGTAAAGGAAGCTTTGTTCCTTTATCAAAAGAAGACATTATGGAAATATTGAATCGCGCTTTTTAATGAAATACACAAAATTAATTCAAAAATTTGGACACGACATCTTATCTAGCGATTCCATTCAAATCGAAAAAAAAGCCATCCAACACGGAAACATAAGTGTTTATGATCACACTATAGCCGTGGCAAGAATGTGCTTATATATCAATGATTTATTTCATTTAAAACTCGATGAAGAAACCCTGGTACGTGGTGCTTTACTACATGACTTTTTTCTTTATGACTGGCACGATAAAGAATCATGGCACCGCTTTCATGGGTTTCGACATCCTTATTTTGCCTTGAAAAACGCCAAAAAACAATTCCCAATCAATGAAAAATGTGAGGATATGATTGTGAAACACATGTTTCCTTTAAATCCCTTTCCACCTAAATACAAAGAAAGCTGGGTTTTATGCTTAGCTGATAAAATCTGTGCTTCTAAAGAAACAATTGGTAGAGCCTAGACTCTACCAATTTTAATGATTTTGCCATTTTCATATTTCAACACAAAATCAAATACATTTACCCTGGTACACAAATCAAAATCCCTTTGTGGAAAAACATCTTGTTGACATGGATCAAAGAACTTAGCCCCACTTGTTTGTTTTAATAAATCAAAATCCAATGTATATTCTTTTCCTTCAATTAAACTCTTAATATATTGCGCACACATAGTATCTTCTTGAGTAGGTGTACTCGCCATCCATCCCATACAAACCAAAGACACTTCCTCTGGATTTTTAGATTTAATATAATCCGCAATGGCTTTGGCATTCACAAAACTACCCGTTAAAATTTCATCAGCCTGACTAGCTGAAGTTAATCCTTGCGTTCCTGCACTTGTGGTATGGACAATCACTTTATCACTGAAATCCATTCCTTCAACTTGACTTGGACTATTACCAAAATCAAAACCAGGTAGTATTTTACCTTCTCTTTCCCCAATCAATAAAATTGAAGGATCTTTTTCTTTATAGTCATAAGCTAGTTGTTGACTTGCGACTGGAATAATCAATTTCGCATTTTGACTTATTAAATAAGCCTCTAAACTAAAAGCACGAAACACATCAATAATGACAGTAATTCCTTTTGCTTGTTTGGCACCATCTAATAATTGAAGAATATTAATCTTCATCAAAAATCACATCTCCTCGATCTATATAAATAGGTTTTAATATGTTTAATTCTGTCATCGGACCAATTTTCATTTTTACAATAAAACGAAGCGCAAATTTTTTCTTTTTATCATACACAAAACGAAGTGACATAAACTTCATTTTATATTTAATAGCCATTTGATAAAATTCCACAAAACGATTTGCCGGATACAACGCATATACAACACCATTGTCTTTACAAAACTTACGAAAACACTTAAACATATCTTCTAATGGCATTGATTCATCAAACATTGCTCGTTTATAATATTCATCTTCTTTAATGTCTCGTGTCATTTTAAAATATGGCGGATTACAAATCACTACATCAACAGGTTCAATTTCTAAGTCTTGTACCCGACAACAATGAAATTCATAGTTGTCCGTGTATTTGCTCAAATTCATTTCAGCTAAATCCAAAGCCTTTTGAAAAATATCACATCCAATGAATCGATTTGCCCCTTTCATATATGCATACAACAACAGCGATCCATTATTGCACCCCATATCCAATACCGTGCGATTTTTCATTTCCTCAAGCGACATTCCAAGAGCTGTCGTATCTGAATTATATTTAAACATTTCTTCATCTTGATATAATTCAATATCAGTATATTTCAAATAATCTTTTCTCATACGAAAAGTATATCACAAAAAAATAGTCCTGCCATGGACTATTAATATTGTGCAAAAATTTGACGAATCTGGTCTCTATCTTTGGTTTTCTTTAAAGCCAACATCAACAACACCCTTGCCTTTTGCCCACTTAGTGTATTAGAAGAAATACAATAATGATGAGGATCAAATACTTCATCATCAAATACAATTCCCTCTTGTACACGCGAAGAACGAACAAAGATAGTCCCTTTTTTCGATAAATCCTCGATAGCTTCTTTCCATTTTTCATTGTAGTTTCCAGAACCCGCTCCTACAATGACAATTCCTTCATTCGATTGTGCTAAATGATATAGAATATCTGCTGAAGCTCCTGCATAGAATAAAGCTACACCTACTTTAGGAAGAGAATTATAGTTTCCGGCAAAGATAGAATGAATCGTATGTTTTTTGAAAGTATCTGAAAAGAAATAAGGTACTTCATCTTGCATATAGCCAAGACAACCAAATGTCTTTTGACCAAAGGCATCTACTTTAAAGTTATTTATCTTTTGAACATCTCTTCCCGAATAAATGGTATTTGAAAATAAGACCATAACCCCTTTTCCATATGCACTGTCATTGCTTGCCAAACTTACTGCTTGATATAAGTTAAAAGGGCCATCGGCACTTGTTGCCGTTGCTGGTCGCATAGCGCCTGTTAAAACAACGGGTTTATTCGTATTCAATGTAAGTGTTAAATAATACGATGTTTCTTCAATACAATCTGTTCCATGGGTTACTACAATTCCATCAATGTCTTCTTCTAATACTAAAGAATTAATCATATTCGAAAGACCCATCCATTTTTCTTCATCCATTTCATTGGAATCTACATTATATAATTGAAAAGTTTTTAAATGTGCCACTTCATTAATTTGAGGAATCGACTCTAAAATATCATTCACATCAATTTCTCCGGCATGATACACAACTGTTTTTCCATCTTTTCCCACTCCGGCAATGGTTCCACCAGTGGCAATAATCGCTATTGTTTTCATTCTGTCTCCTTATGCGTTTTTTTGGATAATTTGGGTAATCATTGGTACAATTTGTTTTTTTCTAGATACAATGTTTTCTAAAAATTTAGGATTCCCATGTTCTATTTCCAATTCCTGATCCACCCATTGTGATATTTTTCCTTCATTATAGAAATAAGACCCGTTATCCGTTACACTCGTTAACACCAAGGAAACTAAGTCACAACCTTTTTTACGAACATAATGAACAAGTTCTTCTTGAATGGCTTCATGCATTGTTTTCATACAATCACATGAAGGAATCACAACTTGAGCAATAATAACACGATATCCTTCAATATCAAATGATTTTACATCTTCTTTTAGAAAATCCGATATATTTTTAGATTCAATATTCGAATTCATAAATAAAATATCATACGCAAATTCATCCATATTTAATTGAGCAATGGCTTCTAGTTTTTCGGCAATACGGATGTCTTTGGCTGTAGTGGTAGGCGATTGAAAATTCAAAGTATCCGAAATAATAGCTCCTAATAAAAGCCCTGCTAAATTCTTGGGAATTTCTATTTCTTGTTCCATAAACATTGATGCGATAATCGTTGCCGAACTTCCTACAATTTCATTGCGAAAGAAAATAGGCTCACTAGAATAAAAATCATAAACACGATGATGATCAATAACTTCTTTTACACATGCTTTTTCAATATTTTTAACGGATTGCGAAAATTCATTGTGATCTACTAAAATCAATGTTTTATTTTGATGATTCATCGCATGATCTTTTAAAATATATCCTACTAAATAATTTTCTTTATCAATAACAGGATACGCACGATAACGTTTACGAACCATCTTTTTAGCTACATCTTCTAAATACTCATCTTCGTAAAAGCACATCACATTTTCTTTCATCACCGATGAAATAGAAGGTGAAAAGAATAAATAACGCGATGTATTCATACTTCCATAGCCACTAATCAAAATAGGACAATGATATTCTTTAGCCAATTCAATTACATCTTCTTGTATTTCTTTAGCCCAAACTACTACAAGTAAACCCGCACCTTTTTGAATTAAGTGTTTTTGGCTAACGGGATCATCTCCTATAATCACAATACGATCTCTTACTTCATAATCCGCACTTAATCGTTGTGATAAAGCCACAATACTCACTTTCCCATTTAAGTGCATTTGTTCATCGTCTACAATGATTTTTCCTTGTAACGTTTTACAAATATTTGATAATGAAGCATTTTTAAGTAAATCAATTCCTAAAGCCGTATCCCCTAGACCAATATCAGCTAAATCATTTCGTGTAACCATTCCTTTTACTTTATTATGATGGTCAACTACACAAACATATGGTTGTTGATAATACTTCATTTTATCTAGTGTTTCAAAAATTGTTTCATCTTCATATACCGCAATTGGTTTTTCTAAATCTATTTCATTTAATCGAATTCGTGCATCTTCTAAAGCTACCGGTTCATCAAAATCAAAGCGATTTAATAAATACTTCGTTTCTTGATTCACTGGACCCAATCGACACGCAATGGCATATTCCCCTTGTCTTTGTTTCAAATACGAATACGCAATCGCACTAACAATTGAATCCGTATCCGGATGACGATGTCCACAAACATACACTTTTTCCATTTTCTTCCTCCTTAAAAAAGATACAGACCTAGCCTGCATCTTCGATAATTTTCATAGTATAATCTAATCCATGACGTAAAACATATTCTTCAAGACATAAACTATCTTCTTTTATTTCACTAGCCGCATCAACTCCTACATAACGGAATTGATTGGAAATACCTTCTTTTCCGGTAATATCCGATTTATTTGAAGGATAACGAAAAATAAATCCATATTCATGAGCATGTTTCTTTAACCACTTGTATTCATCACTATCTTCAAAGTCTTCTTCTCCATCGATTGCACTTTGACAAGTTAAATTGACTGTTGTGGCAAGTTGATGTTCATCACATCCTGGTTTAGATAATTGTAGAACATTTTCAACCGTCCATAAACCATAGTAATTTACACACTCATTGTATTCTTGTTCTTGATATCCATAAGAAATATATGCTTTATCTAATATAATGTTTAAATCTTCATCCTTAGCATCATTCACCATGTCCTCTAATGAATACGCTGCTTCTTCTACTAATTTACTTGATTTACACTCACTACTTTTTTCCACTTCCGCTTTTACTAAATCATCTGGTTTATAGTCTTCTTTTAATTCAAAGCGATCATTCACAATCGTAAATAAACTATTTTCTGGATTCACTTCATAGATGTAATCACATTTTTTTGATGCATCAATAAACCCATATGAATATTTCATAACTGCCTTAGTCGCACTCATTCCACTATTCACATACTTAGGCATATCTTCAATCACTACACCATTTACTTTTAGATACTTTTTAGCTGTATCATAGTCAATTTGATTATTCGCAAAGACTTCAAAGTCTTCAATCGCATAATCCGCATAGTGTTCCCGACAAAAATCACGTGTAAATCCTAAATTTATTAATTCTTCATAAACTTCATATAGACGATCCACATTTTTAATGATTGTCATATCTGATAAATCAGGGTTAGCTTGTTCATATAATTCATAATCATAGTAATGATGTCCATTGGAATATTCATCCCAACGATTCATATCAATTTTATCTTGCCCAAGATATTCATCAATTTCTTCTTGCGATAAATTCAATATAATTTTACATTGTTCATTTGTATACCCTTTTTTCCACAAAGAAATACGATCCCAATTAAAAAATACAACATTCCCTATTATAAATAATACAATGAACCCTACAATCATCTTTTTTAAACGCCGATAATTTCGTTTAACTTTTTTTCTTTTTTTAGCCATGTTTTCCTCTGTTTGTATTGTATCATAAATTGATATAACTTATCTTGAAAATTTATCTCAGTTTGGTACTATAAAATAAGTCAATAATTAATAGAAAAGTAGGACCAGATGAAATACACAATCACCAAAGAAAATCATGTCAATGCGTATATGCAACTATACAATCAAATTAAAAATGACATTATAAACAATACCCTGCACTATCAAGATAAACTACCATCTAAAAGACAAATGGCATTGGACATACAAACCAGTGTCATTACCGTAGAACATGCGTATTCTATTTTGATGGACGAAGGCTATATTGAAGCTAGACAACGCTCTGGTTACTATGTCATTTATCAAGATAGTGAATGGTATTCCAATCCAAGTGAAAACACTATTGAAGTGATGCATCAATCTCATACCCTCCAACAAGATACTTTTTCATCGCACTTATATGCCAAAGCCATTCGTAAAGTACTACAAGAAAACGAAGAAGCAATCATGGTCAAATCCCCAAATTTAGGATGTGAAGAATTAAAAAATGCGATTAGTCAGTATTTAAAAAGAAATCGAGGAATTGAAGTTGAAAATGCTCAAATTATCATCGGGTCTGGTGCTGAATATTTATATGGCTTAATCACCCAAATGATTGGGAATGAATACATCTATGCCCTAGAAAACCCTGGATACGAAAAAATCAGAAAAGTCTATCAAGCTAATCACATTCAAATTGATTTATTGAAAATGGGAAACGATGGTATTCAAAGTGAACAACTACTAAAGACAAAAGCCAAAGTATTACACGTTACACCTTACAATAGCTATCCATCAGGTGTTTCAAGTAGTATTTCAAAGCGAAATGAATATATTCGCTTTGCCAAAGAGAGAAATGGCTTTATTATTGAAGATGATTTTGATTCTGAGTTTTGTTTATCAACCAAAATTGTAGATACCATTTATTCATTGGAACCCAATAATTGTGTTATCTATATGAATTCTTTTTCCAAAACCATTGCGCCATCCATTCGAATTGCGTATATGGTTTTACCAAAGAATTACACCAAACAATTTTGTGATAAAATCAATTTTTATTCTTGTACAGTGCCAACATTGGATCAATATGTGTTAGCTGAAATCTTAAATAACGGTGATTTTGAAAGACACATAAATCGAATTCGAAGAAAACTAAGAAAGGAGCTTATATGAAACAATCTTGGAAACCAGGAAACATGGTCTATCCCTTACCGGCTGTATTAGTTACTTGCCGTCACGACAACATTGATAATGTGTTTACGGTCGCATGGACAGGTACCATTTGTACCAATCCACCTATGGTATATATTTCCGTTCGTCCTGAACGATATTCATATGATTTAATTAAAGAAAGTGGTGTTTTTACCATTAACTTGACAACCAAAGAACTCGTCAAAGCCACTGATTTTTGTGGAGTCCGATCAGGAAGAAATGTCGATAAATTTAAGGAAATGAATCTTGAAAAAGAACAAGCCCTTAAAATTGATTGCCCAATTCTTACTAAAAGTCCTGTAAACATTGAATGTAGAGTAAAAGAAATATTAGAATTAGGTTCTCATCATATGTTCATTGCCGATGTACTCAATGTACAAGTTGATGAAGCTTGTTTAGAAGAAAACGGACGCCTTGCTCTAGAAAAAACAAAACCAATTGTTTATTCTCATGGGGAATACTATGATTTAGGTAATTTATTAGGAACTTTTGGATATTCCGTTAGAAAGAAGAGAAAGAAAAAATGAAAACAATAAGACAATATCCTATTATTCAAATCACAAAAAAAGGAAAGAAATTCTTACAAGAAGGTCATCCTTGGGTTTATGAAGGAGAAGTTGTAGATGTGATCAATAATCCCGAAGATGGTCAATTAGTCGATGTCATGGCTAACAATACATATATGGGAACCGGATTTTATAACTCTCATTCTAAAATTCGAGTTCGCTTAATTTCTCGCAATGCCAATGATACGTTTGATGAAAACTTTTGGTATCGCCGTGCTAAATATGCGATTCAATATCGTCAAACGGTTATGCCTGATGAAGATTTTAAGTGTTGTCGCTTAGTTCATGGTGAAGCCGATCAATTTCCTGGACTTACAATTGATCGTTTTAATACTTTATTATCGGTTCAATTTGTTTGTTTGGGAATGGACAAAATTAAAGATGTGATTCTAAAAGCGTTCTATGATATTTTAACGGAAATGGGCGAAAACATTGAAGGTATTTATCTAAGAAATGATGTATCTATTCGTAAATTAGAAGGAATGGAAGAATATAAAGGATGGTATGAAGGAATTTCCCATCCCGATAGTGCTCTTGTTGAAATCATTGAAAATGGGATTATCTATCAAGTAGATGTCGAAAATGGGCAGAAGACTGGTTTTTTCCTAGATCAAAAATATAATCGTAAAGCCATTCGTCGTATTTCCAAAGATAAAACAATCTTAGATTGTTTTACACACACAGGTTCCTTTGGATTAAATGCCGCAAAAGGAGAAGCAAAACACGTTACAAGTGTTGATATTTCAAGTTCGGCTATTGAAATGGCTAGAGAAAATGCTCGTCGTAATCACTTAGATAATATTTCTTTTGAAGTTTGTGATGTCTTTGATTTATTAACGCAATTAGATAAAGAAAAGAAACATCCTTATGACTTTATTATCCTAGATCCACCTGCTTTTACCAAAAGTCGAAATACCATTAAAGATGCGACAAGAGGATATAAAGAAATTAACTATCGAGCAATGAAAATTCTTCCTAGAGGTGGATACCTAGCCACTTGTTCTTGCTCCCATTTTATGAGTGATGAATTATTTAGAAAAATGCTTGCGGATGCGGCTAAAGATGCCAATGTGGCTTTGCGCCAAATCGAAGCTCGCCAACAAGCATGTGATCATCCAATTTTATGGAATGTCGATGAAACAAACTATTTAAAATTCTATATTTTCCAAGTATGTTAATAAATATCCACCAGCCTAGCTGGTGGTTTTTCAGTTTCGGGCATAGCCCTGCTCTCAAAGCTGCGCTTTACAGCGCTAATGTGGTCTGCGACGAGCACTATTTCTTGTTTCCCGTAAACGGGTCTTCAAATTCTAGTTC
>JAQYFP010000075.1 GCA_028723085.1 Erysipelotrichaceae bacterium
CTTCATCGAATGAAATTTTACCTTCACGAAGAAGCTGTGAAATCACGGTATGGTCCTCACTCATTTGAATTAAGCCATCATCATAATCCGCATAAATACGAGAATCACCTACATTAAAGATATAAGTTGCTTTTTTAGTTAAAATGACACCTACACAAGTAGTTCCCATGCCTTTATGACCTTCATTATTTTTACTTTCTTCAAAAATTAAATCATTGGCCTTGTTCAATTGTTTATGAATCCAAAGACTTACTTGTGAATCTTTTTTAAATTCATCAGCTTGTAAAAAAGCATCACGTAAAGTTGAAACAACCATGTGACTAGCCACTTCTCCAGCTTGATTTCCACCAATACCATCACATACAAGAGCTAACCAATCTTGATTTTTATTTTGAAATACACAATAATCGTCTTCATTAACTTTTCGAACCAATCCTGTATCTGTATTCGCAAAAACTCTCATTTTATTGTTCCCTTCTTATTTCTTTAATACGAAGTTGTCCACAAGCAGCATCGATATCATTTCCATGTTCTTTACGAATAGTACAACGAACTCCTTTTTTCATCAACATATCATAGAACACCATAGCTTCATCGTATTTTACGCTCTTAAATTGTTTTTCATCGACATTGTTGTATGGAATCAGATTAATATAAGCGTTTTTATTTTTAAGAAGTTTAGCTAATTGATTGGCATGAACAGGTTGATCATTGACTCCTTTTAATAAAATATATTCAAACGTTAAACGACGATTATTTTCTTGAGAATAATAATCTAAAGCTTCCATTAATTCTTCTAATGAATAAGCTCTATTAATTGGCATCAATTGATTTCGTAACTCATTATTAGGTGCATGTAAACTAATAGCTAAATTATATTGCGTATGTTCATTACTAAAATCATAAATACGAGGAACAACTCCACAAGTTGAAATCGTAATATGACGTGAACCAATACCTAGTCCACGATCATGGTTTACCGTAGATAGAAAATTCATTACATTGTCATAATTATCAAATGGTTCCCCTGTTCCCATTACTACAATATGTGATAATCTTTCATTTCGTGTATCCAATTCTTTTTGTACATAAACAACTTGAGCAACCATTTCTCCACTTGTCAAATCGCGTTTTTTCTTTGTTAGTCCACTTGCACAAAAAGCACATCCCATGTTACATCCAACTTGACTCGAAACACATACACTTCTTCCATAGTCAAAAATCATCATAACACTTTCTAATAAAGATCCATCTTCTGTTTGAAATAAGAATTTAGTTGTTCCATCTTTACTAACTTGTTTTTTGATTAATTTCAATGGATTCATTTCAAATTCAGCTTTTAACACCTCACGCGTTTCTTTACTCAAATTACTCATTTCATCAATCGAATCGACGCGATTACGATATAACCATTGAAAAATTTGATGACCACGGAATGGTTTCCATCCATGTTCAACTGCCATATTCTGCATTTGCTCATAATTTAAATCATATAAACTTCTCATATTAACCTCTAATTCTCTTTAATTTTGCCATATAAAATCCATCTGTTTGAAACGCAGGAAAAATCGTTTTTTCTTCTACACATTCAAAATCAGGATGATTCTTTAAAAACTGTTCTATTTGTTTTTCATTTTCTTTTTTATTAATTGTACAAGTTGAATACACTAAAATTCCCTGTTCACTTAAATGCTTCGATGCACTTTCTAAGATTTGTTGCTGCAAAGGAATTAATGAATCCATATCCTCAGGTTTCATTCTTAATTTAATATCTGGTTTTCTAGAAAGAACTCCATACCCACTACAAGGTACATCACACAATACCCTATCATATAAACCAAAGTCATCTAATTCTCTTGCGTCTTTACAAAAACAAGATACGTTACTTAATTTCAATCGTTTTACGTCTTGTTCAATTAGTTTTTTACGATGTTCATGTAATTCAATACAATCAATATGACCTGTATTATGCATTAACTCTCCAATTGCCATTGACTTAGTACCTGGTGCTGCACAACAATCCAATACATTCATGTTTTCTTCAACATCTAAAAACAAACAAATTTGATAGCTTCCTTCATCTTGAATCGATATTTTTCCTTGCGAATACAATGGAAGTGAAGAAATCTTATTTAAATTTGTTTTATACAATGTTCCGCATACATTTTCATATTCTGTTTCAATTTTATAATTCGGATTAAAACGAACATAAACTGGCATACTTTGATTACAATACGGAACCATTTCCCTCATTTTTTCATCTCCATATTGTTTTGCCCACATTTTTATTAACCAAACCGGCAAAGAATATTCAACGCTTAATTTCATGTAAGGATCTGAAGGATATTGAATTTTATCTTTATCAATTTTTCGTAATACCGCATTGACCATACCACTTGCCTTTGGTTGAACTTTCTTAGTAAGTTCAATGGCTTCGTTTATAATGGCATATTTTGGTATTTTATCAAGAAATAAGATTTGATAAACGCTCATTGATAATATAATACCAACTTGATTGCTTGTTTTAGAATTTGTATATTGTTTCCAGACATATTCACAATACGATAAATTTTGAATCGTTCCATAAAAAATATTGGTTGCTAGGGCCTGGTCTTTTTCTTTCACTTTATGAAGATGATTTTTTAAATATAAATTCGAATACGTTCCTTTTAAAATCACTTCACATAAAGCTTGGTAAACCCAATAACGCATATTACTCCTCCAATCGATTTGGATACATATTTATATCCATTTTAACATTAGTTTTAAGTGATGAATGATATTTTACACATTTTTTTACCGTTTCATTCAAAAATTCATTAGAATTTGATTTTAACACCAAACGAAAGCGATAACACTGCTTTCGAGAATGAATTTGAATAGGTCCGAGTACTTTTATATTATGTAAGTATTCTTTATGTTTTTGAGCAACTTGTTCTACTTTTTCTAAATTCGCATGAGAAAAAATCAAAGTACACATATAGACATAAGGAGGATATTTCCCTAAATGTCGATAATTCATTTCCGTTTTAAAGAACGATAAATAATCATGAGAAATTACACTTTTCATAACAAAATGATTAGGATCAAATGTCTGAATACAAACCTCTCCAGCTTTATCGCTTCTACCAGCTCTTCCACTAGCTTGTTCTAATATTTGATAACTTACTTCTGAAGATGAGAAATCCGAACGAATCAAGGATTGATCAGCTTGTAGAATTCCAACTAAAGTAACTCTAGCAAAATCAAGTCCCTTGGCAACCATTTGGGTTCCAATCAATATATCCCCTTTTTCTTCAAATTCACTTAATATTTTTTCATGCGCATTTTTCTTTCGCGTACTATCGGCATCCATTCTATACACATTCGCATCCGGAAACAAAGAAATAATTTTTTCTTCTAATTTTTCCGTTCCCATTCCACTTTGAAAGAAATCATGGCCATGGCATTTAGGACATTCTTGATTGAAATAAAAGACACGTCCACAACAATGACAAATACAAGAATGATCGGCTTTATGATAGGTTAAGGCAATGCCACAATCTGGACATGTCAGCACTTCTTTACATGAACTACACTGTACAATTGGTAAATAACCTCTTCGATTTAACAATAAAATAACTTGTTCGTCTCTTGATAAACATAATTTAATTTTATCTAGAAGCGTTTTAGAAATACCATAAATGGCTTGTTCCTTTTTCATATCAATTAATTGAATTTTAGGCATTGTTTGATTAATTCTTTGACTTAGCGTTACTAATTTATATACGCCTTTATAAGCACGAGCATATGAATCAAGTGAAGGCGTAGCAGAAGCTAATACCACTTTACAATGATGTGTCTGGCTTCTTTTTAATACAATGTCTTTTGTAACGTATTTAGGGGTATTGTCTTGTTTATAAGAAGAATCATGTTCTTCATCCATTAAAATGAGGCCTAAATTAGAGAAAGGCATAAAGACACTTGAACGTGTTCCTACTACAATGTTAACTTGATTATTCTTTACAAGCTGATATTGACTATATTTTTCTTGAGCACTCAATTGCGAATGATAAATTGCAATTTTAGAGCCAAAACGAGCCGACACTCTTTGAATCATCATTGGTGTTAAACCAATTTCAGGAACTAGGAACAAAACTTGTTTGCCACTATCCAATACATTTTGAGCAAGTTGTAGAAAGACTTCTGTTTTTCCAGATCCTGTTACACCATGAAGCAAGAACACAGAATCAGAAGAAGTAAGAATCGTATCAATGGCTTGTGCTTGTTGAGATGTTAAAGAAAAAGAAGTATCATTTCCTTTTTTAATTTCAATACTATTTTTTTCAATTTCACGAAGTTCAATGTATCCTTTTTCAATCAAAGTTTTCGCACACGATTTACATTGTTTACGATATTCACTTGCCTTCATCGGTAAAGAAAGTGACGATAATAATTCAAATTGATGTTTAGTCAATAATTCATCGCTTTCTTTAGGATATGCCCATTGTTCAAAAACAATTTTAGCTTTATTTGAACTTGGTTTCATAGCTGGAGGAAGCATTGTTTTATAACACGCAATTAAAGGAGCAACATATGTATCCGACATCCATTGTGCCAATTCCATTAGTTCTTCATTCAATAATGGTGTTTTATCAATCACTTCTATTACTTTTTTTATTTTGTCATAATCACTTTGCACATGAATTTCATTCACAATCCCAATGTATTCTTTATTTCCAAAAGGAACACGAACACGACATCCTACCGATATGTCTTCATCGCATTCATAAGTAAATGGTTTATTTAATTCAAGTGCTTGTTGTTCAATATAAACATTTATTTTCATAGTATCTATTATAACAAAAAATCGGCGTCTTTTAACGCCAATTTCTTTGTCTTAAAACCTCAAAGGAAATAACCGAAATAGCACTAGGTGCATCAAGGGCATTTCTCACTTCATTTCCATAAGGAATCACTATATTTTGAGTTGAATTTGAAACTAATAATGAACTCAATCCTCTAAAAGAACCTCCAACACAAGCACAGAATTGTTCTGGAAAATTATATTCGTACAATGGAATCGCATCTTTTCTGTGTGCACACAATAAAGGAATATTGTATTTTTTCAAATAATCCACTAATTCTTTTTCATTATTTATCCAATAAATATCCATTTTTTCAAATGCACCTGCACTTGCTCTAACAATTGTAGCATCTGCAAAATTCCAATCTCTATTCGGTAATACTAAAGCATTACATCCACTTGCATACAATGTTCGACATATACTTCCTAAATTATATGGATCTTCAATCCCATCCACATAACAAAACCATCCATTAATTTGTTGATTTAATGTTTGTTTACATTGACTGCCTGCCTCTAATAACATTCCTCCGTGTTTAGTTGACTGTGAAAGCTCATCTAATTGTTCTCGTGAACAAAATTGAATGTCAACGTTCTTCTTTTTGGCAAGATGAATAATGTAGCTAAAATCTTTAGTTCTTTTCTTTCGATCAACGTATAAGCAATCACATTGTCTTTTATTGCCTTCTAGAATTGCTTTACATGAAATTGTTCCTTCAAAAAAAATCTTCATAAAAATATTATAACTTCTTAACATTTATTTTTCTAGTTATGATAGAATTTATTCGAGGTTTTAAATATGAAGCAAAAAATAACAACTGAAATGAAAAAACAAATTATTGTTTATTCATCTTCTTTACTGATTGTAGCACTTGTCTTTTTGATATTGACAAAGATGGATACAATTTTAAGTGTCATTAAATTTTGTTTGAATTTACTTCTTCCTTTTATTTTAGGAGCTGGCATTGCCTTTGTGTTACATAAACCACAAGCATGGTTAGAACATAAAATGAAAATGAAGTTAAATCATATTTCCAATCGAAAAATTCGTTTAATTTCAACTTTAATTGTATTCATATGTGCGATTCTTTTTATTGCGTTATTCCTATCAATTTCGGTTCCAGCCATTATTGATTCCCTACAGATTTTCGTATTAAACTTAGGAGAATATGGACAAACGCTTGTTGAATTAATCTATAAGTTTGCCAAATACTTGGAATTAGATTCTACGCAATTAGAACAAATTATTAATTCTTTTAATTTAACTGGGAAAATAACTTCTTATATCACTAAGACAATTCCAATGATTGCGAATTATTCTTATTCTATCATTAGCGGAGCCTTTGATTTCATTTTAGCCATTGTTTCTGGAATTTATATTTTAATGGATCATGAAGCTGTACAAAGTTTTGCGAAGAAATTCACATATTTAGTATTTGATGAAGGCATTTCTGATTATTTGTGTATATGGATTAACGATGCCAAAACTATTTTCGAAAAATATATCGTCGGTAGTTTGTTTGATTCTTTAATTGTTGGTGTCGTTTGTTACATTGGAATGTTGATATTAAAAATGCCATATGCACCAATGATTGGTTTAATTATTGGAGTCACAAACATTATTCCTGTGTTTGGTCCTTTTTTAGGAGCTATTCCAGTCATTATTTTACTATTATTGATTCGTCCTTTATATGCCATTGAATTTGCGATTTTCATTGTCGTTCTACAACAAATAGATGGAAATATCATCAAACCAATTGTATTAGGAGATCAGTTAGGAATTAATGGTTTCTGGATTTTATTCGCGGTTACCGTTGGTGGTGGTTTATTTGGGGTAATTGGTATGTTTTTAGGAGTTCCGGTATTTGCACTAATTTATGCCACTATTAAAGAAATTTGTGAAATCAAATTAAAAGGAAAAAAGACAATATCGTGATAGATGTTGTCTTTCTTTTTGCTTTTTTTTTAGATTTGTGTACAATAAATCAGAGGTGATATTTTGGAAATTATTTTAGAGATACTCCATGACACATGGATGATGATTCCCCTTCTATATATAACATATTGTATTTTAGAAATATTTGAAAGAAAAGACAGTTCCGATGATTCCATGTTTTATTCTTTACAGAAATATGGTCCTTTGTTTGGAGCTATTGTAGGATTAATTCCACAATGTGGTTTTAGTATCTTGGCAAGCATGTTGTTCTTACAAAAAAACATTACCTTAGGAACATTAATTGCTGTCATGATTGCTACAAGTGATGAAGCCATCCCAATTTTATTATCAAATCCTTCAATGTATTCATCTTTAATTCAACTATTAATTTCTAAATTTATAATTGCAGTTGTCGTTGGATACTTTGTTGACTATATTCTTGAACGTAAACAAAAAATCATTCACTTCGAAGAAATGGAAGATGATGAATATGAAGAAGATGAACAAGAACAAGATGGAAATAACGCTTGTCCTTGTTGTTATACTCAATACCCTCTTCCAGTTAGTGCTTTATTAAGAACATTAAAAATCTATGGATTTATTTTCATTACATCTTTAGTATTAACTTTATTAATTGAAGGAATTGGTATTGAAAGTCTAGAGCGTATTCTATTAACAAACTCAATTTTCCAACCGTTATTAACAGCCTTATTTGGGTTCATTCCCAACTGTGCTATTACTGTTGTTTTGGCACAATTATTTTCTATGGGTGGAATCTCATTTGGTTCTTTATTAGCTGGTTTAATCACAAATGCTGGATTGGGTCTTGTTTGTTTGATACGTTATGGAGCAACCAAAAAAGAAATATTAAAAGTATTTGTGATTTTATATATTACTGCTATTATAGCTGGTATGTTATTTATCTTAATCTAAGCCGTTTATACGACTTCAGACTGTTGACAAAGTGGTCGACAGTCTTTTTAAATTCTGATATTATTGTTGTGGCAGAAAGTGACTCCGTTGACCCAAGAAAATGACGAGCTTTCTGCCTTTTATTATGCTTAAAATGGTATAATAGTAGTGGG
>JAQYFP010000076.1 GCA_028723085.1 Erysipelotrichaceae bacterium
TTTCCATCTTTAGCCAATTTAGCCAATGATGTAATGCTTGCTTGTAATGTTCCTTGTTCATCCTTACTAACAGTGATTCCTACTATATAAACAGTTTCATCAAAATCAACGTGTTGACCATTATTTGTATTTGCTTGTTCTGTAATTTTGTACCAGAAGGTCTGTGGTAATTCGTTGAACCCTTTATCTAAATAAGTCAATGTAAAATGTCCATCTGCAACATTATTAACTGTTAAAGTTAATCTCTGCGTTAATGGAGATTCAATAGTACTTCCATCTTCATTAACTTGTTCTAGATTAAAAGTAAATTCATGATCATTAGCATCTGGATTCGTTATTGTTTTATGAATCGGAATCTGTACGGTTGCACCTTTTTCTGTATTTGTTACAGTAACTGCTACTGTAGTTCCTACTTTAATGACACCCGATGCACTATCATCAGTTGTTGTAATATCATTTCCCGAATATGAAACACTATATCCGCTGCTTGAGTTATCTGTTTCCTTAACAGTAAACATGCTTCCAGCTAAAATATTATTTATTGTAGCTGCTTGTCCAGCTGGAATTGTGATAATACCTTCTGTTGTTACTGTTTTATCTTCATTTCCTACTTTATATTTCGTACCAACTGGTAGAAGTTGATTATCTAATTTCACTTCAAAATCAAATGAAGATGAAGAATTAGAATTATTGAAAGAATTTAACACTTTTTCAATTTTTAAACTTCCTAATTTATTAGTAGTTACTTTGTTATCGAAATGAAATACTGTACTACCATCTGACATATCTTTAACATTGCTATCACGGCCTTTAAATGTATCATTTCCAACAGTTACATCATAGTTTGTTGTTTGACTTGTTCCATCGACAGTAATTTTGCCATATTGATCAAAGATACTTGAATCTAACAATTCCCGGACATAATATTTACCTGCATTTTCATTTATTCCTGTAAATTCTGCTCGTTGCCCTGCTTTTATTTTAAAGACTCCATTAGCATCCGTTTCCCCAGTCCCTACTTGTGTATTAGTTTTAGAATCATAAATGTTATATTGTATATCTTTTCCAATAAATAAATTATTTGTTTTGTTTCCATTTTCATCAGCTTTAAGTACTTGAAATTTAAAATCAGGATTTCCTAAAGCATCTATTTCTGTATTATCTGTTGATAATTCTTTTGTTACGGATATTGAATTTTGCTTTAGTAAAGGAAAATTAAAGTTCATTCGACAAACACCTGAACCAGAGCCACGTTCCATGTAATAGAAATTAAAGGAATGCGTACTATAATCTTTAAAAGTACCTTCACCATTTAATTCATTTTTACTTCCCAATATATCTTCAAAAGTTACTATTTTAAAAGGTTCATATGATACATCTCCGGTTGAAGGGTCTAAAGCATAATACTTTACTTCCCCATTTACAAAATCAATTTCTCCACCAACATGACGATGGATTCCCGATAAATCTAAGAATAGCTTTCCATCTACATAAACCCATACATCATCATCACCTGTGAAATAGAATTTCATTGGTTGTTGTCCATCACTTCCAGTCAATCCACCTTTTGGTTGCATGAAATTCATCTTCATTTCCATACCAAAATAGAAATCAGTGGCTTCATCATAATCGATAGAATAAATATTAGATAATTCTTCGTTTGTAAAAATTTTAGAAAGTTTATTAGCACTAAAATAGCCATTAACATAATCTTTAGCTTCCCATCCCTCAGGATGTAATTCGTCCATCCTATTAACAAAATCAGTTAATGCATTGGAAAGGGTATTATAATCGCTACTCAAATCATCTTGATTTTGATTACTCTTATATCTAGCACTAGCTGCAATACTTTCTAAATAATCTCCATCAATGGTACTAGCTTGGGCACATTGTGTATTTATGTCATTGAATGGCAAAAAATTACCAAAAGGATACATCATGAAGTTTGAGCTTATAAGCTGACTATATAATGTAAATGTATTGTCTGATGCATTAAATTGAGCATGGTTTTCTCTACTATTAAATGTATAGGCGCCAGTTGATGAATTGTATTGAAATAATCCATTTATATTATCTGTGTTTTTCTTTGTAGCATATGTATTATTTGTAAATAAATAACTTAAACTAGTACCATTACTTAATGCTGGATATCCGTCAGTACCTAATGTAGATGACATTGCACCTGAGATAGGAATATTCGCCGTACCATAATTAGTACCATCGTATGAACTATTTGGTTCATTAATTAATCCACCTCTTTTGGTAATATCAGCCTTACCAGCTTTCAAATCAGATGTAATATTATCGCCAAAATTATAACTGTATTTACTTAGTGAAGTTCCAATACTTGTTGTTCCTCCAGGATTTTGGAATCCAGGAAAGTTATTATTTGAATTATATTTTTCATTAATATTATTTCCATAATCGTATAAGTTAACTTCAATTAAATCTTTTGTATCTGCACTTTGAATAGGTGTAAGTCCATTGTTTTTTTGCTCTTTTTGTTCCCCTTCACTTGCATTATGGAATGTTACGGTGCCATATCCATCATTTTTATAACCTTGTACATTTTTAAAATCAAAAGTCACTGTAACTCTGTCACCTTCTTCGGCATTGATAGATATATTATTTAATAGTAGAACAAATCCTTTTCCATTCTCTGCTACATAACCTCCTTTAGGATTAGTTGTAGTATCAATTGTTTCTACATAAAGGTTATTAGATTCATCTTCCTTAACAACAATAGCCGTCCAATAAGCAAGGTTGCTTTCTCCTGTTTTTTCTTCTACTGAACCACCGTATACAATAACTGGGTTAGCTGGATTCCAATTAATGTGATTTACACTATATACAGTCACTTCATTTGTTACAGTAAGAGGAATTGATTCCCATAACCATGATAATTCTAAAAGCTTATCTGCATTGGTTACTTGTTGTTTCATTTCTTCTGATAAATCTTCATATTGAACCCAAACACTTTGGGCTTGTTGTTGTACTTCTAGATAATACGCATCATAGTTCTCAGTATCTTCATCGTTGTCGTATTCATTTAATGTGTTATCAATTTCTTCAGAAGTTGGTAATTCATCAATTAATTTTATTATTTCATCTATTCGATTTAATTCTTCTCCAGATAATGTATTTTCATTTTCAACATTATTACTTGTTTCTTCTGTTTTATCACTTTGAAAAATAGGTACTTGAGTCACAACCGTTTTAAAGCATCCTTCACCATGATCGTGTTTTTTTACTTCTAGTTGTTCGCATATTAAATTATTATTTTCATCATAACAATCCGATGCATGTTCGTGTTCAATTATCTCTTCTTTGTCACAGATTAAATTTCCATCTTGATCATAACAAGATTCATCATGTGTATGTTCTTTGATTTCTGGTAAAGGACAAACTAAATTACCATTTTCATCATAACAATCTAGTATATGTTCATGAATGACATAATCAGCGTATCCACAAATTAAATTATTATCTTCGTCATAACAGCTTGGAGTATGAGTATGTACATTATAAGAACAGTCAAGCACTTTACTTTCTACTTCCATAGTTAAAGCTGGTAAGATCAATGAATAAGCTGTACAAAATACTACTACAATCGATAGAAACCCTATTATTCTTTTCCATCTTTTCTTTTTCTTATCTTTTTCTATTATGTTTTGAACTCTCTTCTGATTCATAGTATCATCCCTTCGTTTAAAGACGAAAAAGGGCAGTTATTCCACTGCCCTCATTAGCATTCAGTTAAAGCAACACAAAATTCGTGTGTTTCATCTTCATCCATCTAGCTATAGAGGCATAAAGAAACTATTTAATAACATAATTTCTATTATGTAGTATTTAAAAGCTATGGAAATTCATAATATAGGTTACTGAATATTTATCTAGTTGTATTTTTAAAACATGTATGTTGATATGACAATAAAACTTGTTAATTATGACAAGTAGAGTAACCTATATTGTAATAATGAAAATTGGATGATGAAATTTTCATAGAATGTAACTAAAATAAAAAATGTTTCACTACATAATAGAAATTATGTAGCTATACCACTAGTCTTAATTGTTCTATTTTCTTTCTATGTTCTGTTCCTGTTGACATAATATAAATTCTAGTTGTTTCAATTGTGCTGTGTCCTAAAATATCCGCTAATTTCGCAATATCTTTTTCTATATTATAAAAAGTTCGTGCAAATAATTTTCGAAGATTATGAGGAAATACTTTACTTTCTTGTACATTAGCTTCTTTGCATAGTTTTTTCATTTGTTGCCAGATATTGCTTCGATTCACAGGTGTACCATTTCTTGTCACAAATACTTGTCCGGATTCAATATGATTTTGTTTAGCGTATTTTAATAATAGTTTTTGAAGTTTTTTAGGAATTAATATGGATCTGATTTTCGCTTTACAGTAAACATTAATTTCTCCTTTTTGAATCGCATCGATCGTAAAATACTTTAATTCAGAAATTCTTATTCCTGTTGAACAAATGGTTTCCATGATTAGTTTTAGTTTAGGTTTCTTTTGTGATGCTTTTAATAAACGATAATACTCATCTTTGGTTAATTCTTTATCTTCGGTGCAATAGATTTGTTTCTGGATACGAATGGATTTGACTTTACATTCATTTAATCTTAGATATGACAATAAATGGTTAACACTTACAATCATAGAATTAATGGATTTAATTTTATATTTTTGATCAATTAAATACTGTTTATAATTGATTACCATTTCTTTAGTGATTATTTCTTCTTTTGTGTAATTAAAAAAAGCACGGGTATCACGAGTGTACTTTTCAATCGTAGCCGTGCTCTTTTCTTCTAATAATAAAGATTGTCTAAATTCTTCAATAATTTCATTTGATAATATAATATTTTCCATAATAACCTCTTTCTTAAAATAAAAAAAGCGGTGTCTAACCGCTATAAAATGTAGAAAAATAATAGTACAAAAATACCTAAGGCAATTCGATAATATCCAAAGATAGTAAAATCATGTTTTCTAACATAATTCAATAACGAACGAATTGCAATAACACTAACTATAAAACTTATCACTGTTCCTAACAGAAGTAAAACAATTTGCCAGAAAGTGAATAACCCAAATCCCATAATATATTTTACTATCTTTAATAAACTTGCTCCTGCCATAACAGGAATCGCAATAAAGAAAGAAAACTCACTTGCGACATAACGTGAACATCCACAATTTAAGCCACCTAATATAGTAGCACCAGATCGTGATGTCCCTGGAATCAAAGCAAGACATTGGAAGAATCCAATTTTTAGCGAAGTCTTATAGTCAAGTTCACTTAATTTTTTAATTGTGACTGGTTTAGGATGTTTTTCTACAATTATAAAGATAATACCATAGGCGATTAACGTTACCGCAATAACAAAATTAGCTGATAAATAACCATCAATGATATCGTCTAGTAACAAACCAATAATACCAGCAGGAATCACACCCACAATAACTTTACCCCATAAACTAAAGGTATCTTTCTTTTGTTGAGGTGATTTAGAAGAATCAAATGGATTCAACTTTTTAAAATAAAGAAATAATACGGCCAAAATACTTCCGAATTGAATAACAACCTTAAACACAGAAAAGAATTCTGGCGGAGATAGAGGCCATAAACTATCAAACAAGATTAAATGCCCGGTACTACTAATAGGTAACCATTCCGTAATCCCTTGAATAATTCCAAGCACAATCGTTTTGATAAGATCCGCAATATAACTCATTCTTAGCTCCTTTTCTTAGCATAATCTAAAACATATTGTTTATAGATTTCTCCACGCACTTCGTAGTTTTTAAACTGATCAAAGCTCGAACAAGCAGGACTTAATAACACAACATCCCCTGGTTTTGCGATAGTGACTGCTTCTTTAAAGGCTTCTTCCATTGTTTGACAAGAAGTCTGATTTGTGAATATATCTTTGAATTTATCTTTCGTCTGTCCAAATGAAAAACAATGCTTAACTTTAGAATCATACGCTTTCATATCATCAAAAGATATATGTTTATCTTTTCCCCCACATAGTAAAATTAAATTCCCTTCAAAAGCAGACAAAGCCGCACAAGCTGCATGCGTATTTGTCGCTTTAGTATCATTATAATATCGTACATCATCTATAGTTGCAACATATTCGATTCGATGCTCAACTCCCTTGAAGTTTTTGATTACATCTTGGATATCTTTCAATGAAACACCCATTAAATAAGCCATACAACTAGCCATCATGGCATTTCCACAATTGAATGGACCAACGATTTTTAAATCACGAATATCAAACAATACAGTATCCTTATAATATGCATAATGATCTTTACAATACAAATCTACATCCGTTCTAGAAAGTGAAAAATCAATGACTTGACAAGGAATATTCTGAGCATATTTCACAACATTTACATCATCTACATTACGAATAAAATAATCATTTGCATCACAATTTTCATATATCTTCATTTTAGAAGAATAATACTCTTCTAAACTATCCATATAATCCAAATGATCTGGTGCTAAATTTGAAACCGTTGATACTACCGGTTTAAAAGTATTCATTCCCAATAGTTGGAAGTTACTCAATTCTAAAGCAACATCTTTTTCTTGGTCACCATATTCTAAAACCAACTCCGAAAGAGGTGTTCCAATATTACCAGCTACAAGAGCCTTTTGGTTTTTCTTCAACATTTCATAAAGTAAAGTGGTGATAGTTGTTTTACCATCGGTTCCTGTAATCGCTCCATATTTGAAATTAGGAGAAAAACGATACGCAATTTCAATTTCTGTATAAATAGGAACATTATTCTTTAGAAAATATTGAATAAATTCAACACGATAAGGAATACCCGGATTCTTTACAACAAATTCATAATCCGTATTTTTTAGAAAATCAGGATGTCCTTCGTCATAGACTTTAATTCCTAATTGTTCTAATTCAGCCTTTTGTTCAACAGTTTTCATATCCGTTAAAAGAACTTCATATCCTTTTTCCTTTAACAAACGACTTACCGCAATTCCACTTCGTGCAGCTCCAATTACTAATACTTTACTCATCTAAATCACTCCAATCACTAGACCAATAACAGCAAAGAATACACCTGCTAGCCAAAATCTATGTACAACTTGTGTCTCTGTCCATCCACTCAATTCAAAGTGATGATGAAGTGGAGCCATCTTAAAGATTCTTTTCTTTGTTTTCTTATAATAAGTAACTTGAATCATAACACTAAGTGTTTCGACAACAAATACAAATCCAATAATAACTAATAAAATTTCTTGTTTTAAGACCATACCCGTTGCCGCAAAAATTCCACCTAAAGCCAATGAACCAGTATCACCCATAAAAACTTGGGCAGGATGTTTATTGAATTTTAAATATCCAAGTAAAGCCGCAATGACAAGCAATAATATATAAGCAACATTATCTACGCCTTGTCTAAACGCAAAGAAAACAAATGGAACAAGAGCAATAATCATTTGTCCAGCACATAGTCCATCAAGTCCATCTGTTAAGTTTACCGCATTTGTTTCAGCAGTAAACATAATAAATATTAAAATAAAATATAAGAAACCTAATGAAATTGTTTTGTCTAAAATAGGAATCCATATGCTTAATTCTGAATTAGATCGATATAACAAGAAAAATACAACTGCTAAAATAGACTGTAAAAGAAACTTTGTTTTAGGCTTTAATCCCGTGTTATCTTTTTTGACAACAATAATATAGTCATCAATAAATCCAATTAGACCATATCCCACAAAAGCCAATAATAAAATAGCCGCATTTAAATCAAATTGCATCCATCCCACTAAACAAGAAATTCCATATACAATAACAGGAACTACAATGAAAGCAATTCCTCCCATAGTTGGTGTTCCATTTTTCTTTTTATGAGAATCCAATCCTTCTTCTCTTTCTGTTTGTCCAAATTTAATTTTATGTAAAAAATCAATCATTTTCGGCATTATTAAAATTACACAAACCAACGTAACCAAAAATCCGATAAAATAGATCATAATTGCATCTCCTTTTGAAATATATTATAACATCAATATAAACAATGAACAAACTTAAATTTATTCTTGAAAAATTAGTATTGAGATGATATTATTAATAAGCGATTGCGTAATATGATAAGAAAAAGGAGGACAGCAGGATGTCAAGAGTATGTGAAGTATCTGGTAAGGGTCCTTTAACTGGAAATAAACGTTCTCACTCTTTACGTGCTACACGCCGTAAATGGAATGTTAACTTACAACAAGTTACTATTAATGGAGAAAAGAAACGCGTTAGTGCTCGTACATTAAGAACTTTAAAGAAAAAAGGACTTATTTAATTGCACAATGAAAAAGCAGCATTTGCTGCTTTTTTTATTTTTCATTAGATTGAACACATAACAAACATCCTTCATAAACGTTTACAACACCTTGTTGTTCAACAAAAGAATTTGAAGTTAAATATAAATCATTATCACTCACATGACGATGATCTAATTCATATAGAAACCCATTTAAAGAAATTTCACTTTCTTCTAACACAAAAAAAGAAACATTTTTATAATCACTCGAAAGAATATGTTTTCCTTTTTTCAATAAAATCACTTTCTGCGTTTCATCCATTAAAATCACTTTCGGATAGCGCTTTACCAATAAACTAATATTCAATAAAGTATGATCCAATCTTCCTTTAATACCACCAAATAAAATCACTTTATCATATTGATTATAAAACTTACGGATAGCAAGCTCGCTATCCGTTTCATCTTTCATCACCGGATGAATTTCAACTTCACAAATTTGTTTAATTTGTTCTAATTGATTTTCATCCATCGAATCAAAATCACCTATGGCATAGCACAAAGATAAATTTTGCTCTAAAATGCGTAAACACCCAGCATCAACACCAATATAATCAGCATCCTCAATAAATGGAATATTTTGAGCTAAAGGCGTTACTAACACACAAGTACTCATTTTAATAAACCTTCAATGCTTTGTTTAATACCATTTTTGAATACATAAGAACCCGCTACTAGCGTATCACAACCACTTTCAATGGCCTTAATAGCCGTTTTATCATTGATTCCACCATCGATTTCAATACGATATGAAAGTCCTTTTTCTTCTCTTTTCTTTTTAAGCCATTGAACTTTTTGAAGTTGATCTTCCATAAAAGATTGACCGCCAAATCCAGGTTCCACACTCATAACTAAGAATGTTTCAATTTCAGTTAATAAACACTCAAATGGTTCTATGGCAGTTGAAGGTTTTAATGTTAATCCGGCATCCATTCCCATATCATGAATGGTTTTAATTGCTTCTGAAAGTTTAGAAACATCATTTGAAAAAGATTCTGTATGGATAGTAATTTGATTAGCTCCAGCGTTTTTAAAATCTTCAATATAATCCATAGGATTTGTCATCATTAAATGAACATCCATATATAAATCTGAGGTCTTTTTAAATCCATTTAAAATATAAGCTCCAAATGTTAAGTTCTTAACAAAATGACCATCCATAACATCAAAATGAAGCCATTTTGCCTTTGACTCATTTAATTCTTTTGTCTGTTCTTGCATCTTAGAAAAATCCATTGAAAGAACAGAAGGTGCAATTATAATTTCATTCATACTACTTTTTCTCCTTTATCTGTTTATAATCCTCATAAATCGATAAATTAATTAATTTATGTTCAACAGCCTCTTTTATGGCACAACCTGGTTCATTGACATGAATGCAATCCTTGAAACGACATTGATTTAAATAAGGCTTAAAATCAATTATACACTCATCTAAATGCGATGTATCTAAACGCGTAAAATCCAAGCTTGAAAAACCAGGAGTATCCGCTACCCAACCATCACAAACTCTATGAAGTTGACAATGACGAGTTGTATGTTTTCCTCTTCCCAATGCTTTAGAAATTTCTTGGGTTTGTAGTTGGAAAGTAGGGTCTAAACGATTCAATAGCGAACTTTTACCAGCTCCTGATTGTCCACATAAAACGCTGATTTTCCCTTCAATCAAGTCCTTTAATTTATCATCGTTATAGCCAGGATATGAATATAAAACCTCATATCCCGCTTTACGATATTGCTCAAATTCCTGTTCAAATTCTTCTGAATTTTCAACTAAATCCATTTTT
>JAQYFP010000077.1 GCA_028723085.1 Erysipelotrichaceae bacterium
GTGCATATTCACGATCTAATTTATGTAAATTGACAACAACAGCACGCCCTTCTTTTAAACGAGTTCCAACTTCTTCTGCTTCTCCAAAACTTCTTGGTTCAAATAAAACCATTTTTGTATTCGCATTTAAAGTAGTTGACGCACTTTGACGTTTTGGTCTTTCATAACGAGTTTGTGGTTCTTGTTCTACAACTGGTTGTTGAGCTTGTTGTTGAACTGGTTCTTGTTCATATTCTTCTTCATCATCTTCAACTGGAGCAACGAAGTTTTTAATATTATCCATAATTCCCATAGGAAAACCTCCTTCTTTACCAAGTAATTATAACATATAATTCGTTATTTAAAAGTGATAAGTTAAAAAAAACTCTCTGATTTTAAACCAGAGAGTTACATAATTTATTCGGTTTCGATTAAACCATATCCACCCATTGTTCGTTTATAAACAACAGCAATTTTTTTAGTTTCATCATCAATATAAATGAAGAAATCATGTCCAAGTAGTTCCATTTTCATAATAGCTTCTTCCAAATCCATTTCTGTAGGTACAATAGATTTAGTTTTAACTTCAATTTCTTCTTCATCTTCTGTTTCATAATTTGCGAAATAATCAGTTATAGATTCTTTATGTTTTCTTTCCAATCTTGTTTTTTGACGACGAATTTGATCTTCTAACTTGTCCACAACTTTATCAATCGCATTATATAAATCATAATCCATTGCTTCTGCTCTTAGAATCGCAAATTTAGTTGGAATTGTGACTTCGATTTTTTGTTTTGTTGGATATGTACGAATTAAGACATTCGCCACATCATTGTCATCAATAATGATGTATTTATTCAGAACAGAAAGTTTTTTATTAACCTTTTCCTGAATACCTTTTGTTACGCTAATGTTTTTTCCTACAATATTAATTTTCATAATACGTACCTCCTAATGTTTACTTAGATTTTAAAATGATTATGTATCCTTGTCATTTCAAGACCCAACTTGGCCATTTTTAATACCATTTATTCCATTTATCATTTTTTAGTCATTGAATTTAAAAAATATGTTTCATATAATAGATACAAAATTTAGGAGGATTTATATGGACTACGGATTAATTGGAGAACATTTATCTCATTCATATTCAAAATTAATTCAAGAAAAACTACTTGATAACTATCATTATGACCTTCAAGAAATTGCCAAAGAAAAGCTTGACGAATTTATGACTTCAAAAGAATTTAAAGCCATTAACGTTACAATTCCTTACAAAAAAAGTGTCATTCCTTATTTAACAGAAATGGACTATGCTGCTAAACAAATCGGAGCCGTTAATACCATCGTTAATAGAGATGGACAATTATTTGGATATAATACAGATTACTACGGCTTTAAATACATGGTTACCAAGCACAATGTATCTTTTGAAAATAAGAAAGTTGCTGTATTAGGAAATGGTGGTGCTTCCCAAGCTATCCAAGCCGTTGTAAAAGACTTAAACGCAAAAGAAATGCTTGTTACAGATTTGATTTTATCTGATGGAATCATTTCTATGGATGAACTGACACAAAATCATAGTGATGTTGAAATTATCATTAACACTACACCAATGGGAATGTATCCAAAAGTTCATGGTAGTGCCATTGATTTAGTTGCTTTTCCTAATTGTCAAGCTGTTTTTGATTGTGTATATAACCCTCAAGACACTGCTTTCACACTGCAAGCTAAATCTCTTGGCATAAAAACAGCTGTTACTGGACTAGAAATGCTTGTCGGTCAAGCAAAAAAAGCTTTAGAATATTTTAAAGATATCGAAATTGATGATAGTGAAATTGATCGCATTTATCGTGAAATATTATCAGAAACTTCCAATTGTGTTCTTATCAATGCTGATGAACAAACCGCAAAAAAATGCGCATCAGCAATGAAAAAGAACTTCGTGAATCTTAACGATTTAGATGACATTGAATCTTTTTGTATCTCATCAAACCAAGTTCTTCTAGCTAATTCAGAAATGGATCACACCACTCTAATTCGTAATGGATTTATTGTTAGCTCTTCTGAATATTCTTTAATTATAGAAGAATACAAAAGCGCAATTAGCCAATTTAACATTTAGTAAAAAATGGAAATCATTATTGATTTCCATTTTTTATTTATCAGCATTATGAATAACATCCAATACAGTATTTAACTCATTCGCATTAATTTGTCCAGGAGCGCTCGCCTTATCTGCACAGCCAAATGTCATACAAGAGCCATATATTTCCCCTGTTAAACGCGATATCAAGCCAATTTTTCCCATTGACATTGTAATTATAGGTTTTGATGAGCAATCATTTGTAGCTTTCAGTAAAGTGAATACATCATCTTCATCATTAGGCATTACAGCAAGTTTAGCTATATCTGCTCCCATTTCATGCATACCATCTAAACGATTTATCATTTGTTCATAACTAGGTGTTTTTTCAAAATCATGATTACTCATAATAACACATACATTATTTTCATGTGCCAAAGTCAATAAAGATTGAACAACTTGTCGTTCTCTAAAATATTCGATATCAACTAAATCAATATTTCCTGACAAAATAATAGCTTCATTTATTATGCGATATTGTTCATCACTAATTTCTTTTACTCCTCCTTCATTACTTGTTCTAAATGTCGCCAGAAGAAGGCCTTTTTTTAATTTATTGTGAATAAAGTGAACTGCTTGTAAAAGAGCATCAATATTATCAAAATCATAGTAATCCATCCGCCATTCTACAACATCGTACATTAATCCATCTAATCCATTAATTTCTTTTTCTAACTCATTTATATTAGAACCCATAATGGGAACACAAATTTTAGGTTTTCCCTTTCCAAATTCAATATTCTTTATATTCACTATTTGCATAGATCCTCCTTTTAATGTTCATGAATATATTTTACACAAAATAAGATTTATATTCGATATTTTCATGAATATTTTTCATAAATGTAAATTATTTCATTTTACAGTTGATTTTTTTATCATTTTCTTTATAATACTAACTATGAAAACAAAACTAAGCTCATACTTTTACTTTTATAGCTAGTTACCTTGGGAAAAGTAATTGATTTCAAGGTTTTTTAAAGCGTTAACTCCATATGGTTAGCGCTTTTTTTCATAAAAGGAGGAATTATGCGATTTTCAATAGTCAAAGAACAACAAATAAGCCAATTAGATGAAGAACTATTTTCTTTATTTAACTTCCATGACTACGCGTTTATGCCTACAAATTTAGAAAATTTAAAAAATATGATTGAAACAAAACAATTTGATGGTTTTTATATTGATGTTCCCTATCAAAAAGATATTTCCCCATATTTAGATGTATTAAACACAAAGATTGTTGATACTATCATACAAAGAAACAATCAATATTATGGTTACAATGCTTTATATAAGTCATTAGAACAAATTCTAAATCAACATAAAGTGATTTTAAAAGACAAAAAAATCTTAATTATTGGAAACACCCCTCAAACTTATACAGTCAAGAAGTTAATGCAAGATTTACATGCAGGTGAAATCAACATCGTTGATGAAAGTTTAAGTGATGATACGATTTCATATATAGAGTGCTATGCCAAACACCTTGATAGTGAAGTTGTTATTAATGCATCTTATATAGGAATGAATCCTAACATTGATCAAGAAGCCATTGATTTGAATTTGTTTTCTAAATGTGATTTATTTATAGATTTAGTTGCAGATCCTATTATCACAAAAATGGGATTAGTTGCTAAAGAAAGAAACATTAATTATATTAGTGGTTTAGAAATACGAGTCAGTCAAATAAAAAGAATGGTTGAATTATTCAAAAACATTGAAATCTCCAATCAAGTATGTGACGATATTTTCAAAAAAATTTTGATTAAACGTAGTAATGTTGTTTTAATTGGTATGCCAAGTTGCGGGAAGTCAACAATTGGTAAAATACTAGAAAAAAAACTAAATAAAAAATTCATAGATATGGACGAAGTTATTGTTCAAAATACAAATGTTTCTATTCCTGAAATCTTTAATCGAAGTGGTGAAGCGGGTTTTAGAAAATTAGAAACGATAACTTCAAAAGAACTTTCCAAAGAAAATGGTCTGATAATTGGTACAGGCGGTGGTACAATTAAAAATAAAATCAACATCGATTATCTAAAATTAAATGGAATTATCATTTTTATAGATCGTGATTTAGAGAATTTAATTACTTATGATCCAAATCGTCCTTTATCTTCAAGTCAGGAAGCTGTTAAAAAGTTATATATGGAGCGTTATCCTTTATATAAAAAATATGCATCTTTCATTGTTAACAACAATGGATGCATAGATGAATGCGTTGATAATATCATTAAGGCATTTCACAATATCAAAAAATAGAAAGAGAGTATAGTAAATATGATTATCACAGTAAAAAAAGAAGCAACAAAACAAGACATTGATTTATTAATCCAAAAACTAGAACTTCAAAATGTTCAAGTCCATGCCATTTATGGTGAAAACTATAATGTTTTTGGTCTAGTTGGTGACACATCAAAAATTGATGAAAAAAATCTAATGGCAAATCCAATTATCACCGATATTCAACGTGTTTCCCAGCCTTACAAATTAGCCAATCGTATGTTTCATCCCGAAGATACAATTGTTGATGTAAATGGAATTAAAATTGGTGGCAAAAAAATCGTCATGATTGCTGGACCTTGTTCGGTAGAAGGACAAGATCAAATTACACGTATTGCCAAAGAAGTAAAAGAAGCTGGAGCTGATATGTTACGCGGTGGTGCATACAAACCTAGGACTTCTCCATATGCTTTCCAAGGAATGGGTACAGATGGTATTCTAGCTATGGTGAATGCTCGTCAGCAAACTGGTCTTCCTATTGTATCTGAATTAATGGCTATTGAACATTTACCTGAATTTGTTGAAAATGTAGACATCATTCAAATTGGTGCTCGTAATATGCAAAACTTTGATTTATTAAAAGCCGTTGGTAGAACAAAGAAACCTGTTTTATTAAAACGTGGATTAGCTAATACAATCGAAGAATGGATTATGGCCGCCGAATATATTATGTCAGAAGGAAATCCAAATGTAATTTTCTGTGAACGTGGTATTCGTACATTCGAAAAATACACTCGTAATACTTTGGATTTAGCTGTTATTCCAATTATTAAAGAACGTACTCATTTACCTATTGTCATTGATCCAAGTCATGCAGCTGGTGACTATAAATTAATTGAATCTCTTTCATTAGCTGCCATTGCTGCTGGTGCAGATGGATTAATTATTGAAGTGCACGATGATCCTTGTAATGCATGGAGTGATGGTTCACAAAGTCTTAAGCCAAAACGTTATGCTCAATTAGTTGAAAAAGGTAGACAAATTGCTGAAGTAATTGGTCGAACAATATAAAATAAAAAACAGTATCACATAAGATACTGTTTTTCTTCGCTTGTTTCGATTAAATCTAATCTTCTCTTATAATCAGGCATCACTTCTTCTAAGATTTGATAGAATGCTTGTGAATGATTAGGTTCAACCATATGAATTAATTCATGACAAATAACATATTCAATAAAATCAATTGGATAATGAACCAATTCTGAATTCAAAGTAATTGAATTTTTATCAGGATGGCATATTCCCCAACTTGATTTCATATTACGGATTATAATTTTAGGTTTATTGATATTAAATCTTGATATACGATAACTCATCATATCAACGATATCAACAAATGTCTCTTTTGATATCTTCACTAAAAACCGCTTATATAAATATTCAATATCGTCTTTATTTGTATATTGAATTAAAAGTTCATCTTCACTATAAGAAACACGATTTACATCACTTTTAATTTTCTTTATACGAAAGCTCTTCCCAAATAAACGAACAGAAGGTTGATAATCAAAACTATGGGCATGATCCATAACATATTGGTCAATTGCTTCCCTTGTACAAAATGGATTGGCATGAACAACAAGTTCCCCATGTGCTGTAACACGCATTCGTATACCTTTTTGTCTTGATATTTTAACTGTATAATTTGGTTTTTCCGTATTTGAAGGCTTACCCTTTATAACGTCTGACATCCGACATGCACCAATTCCTTTCTGCCCCTTGCCTTTTAACGTGTACTTATATATTAACATATTTTTGAGCAAAATCATACCATGAAAGCATGTTTTTTGTTAAAATAAAAAGACGAGAGGAATTTTTATATGAACAATCCATATCCCTATTCACTTGATAATAAAAGATATCAAACCATGAATTATTATTTTAAAACTAAATACAATCAAAAAGTTGCCAAAGTCCCTCTAAACGCGAACTTTACTTGTCCGAATCGCGATGGTTCAAAAGGTATAGGTGGCTGTACTTTTTGTTCTGAAAAAGGTTCAGGAGATAGTGTTTTAAACTTCAATAGTTCTTTAGAAACACAATACGTTACTGGTCTAATGCGCATGCAAAAGAAGTGGCCTAATTGCCTTGGTTTTGCTTATTTTCAATCTTTTTCAAATACTTATGCTCCTTTATCTGTTTTAAGACAAATTTATGATTCATTTTATTTAAGAGAAGATGTAGCTGGTGTTTGTATCGCTACTAGAGCTGATTGTTTAACAGACGAAATGATTGCCTACTTTGCACAAAAAGCATTAGTCAAAGAAACTTGGATTGAATTAGGTCTACAAAGTATTCATGAAGACACGATGAAATTATGTAATCGTTGTCATGATTCCCAAATTGTATTTGATGTCGTTGAAAAGTTAAAGAAAACCAACATTAAATGTTGTGTGCATATTATGAATTCATTACCTAACGAATCAAAAAAAGACATGATAGAAACAGCTTTAAAAGTATCACATTCACATTGTGATGCTATTAAAATTCATATGCTCCATATTATTGAAGGGACAAAAATGGCCGAGGAATATAAGCTAAATCCTTTTAAATTATTATCTTTAGAGGAATACGTTGATGTTGTTGTTTCACAACTTGAAATACTGGATCCTAATATGATTATTGAACGATTAACAGGAGATGGCATCGCCAGTGATTTAATTGCTCCTGAATGGACAATCAAGAAAACAATTGTTTATAATGAAATCGATAAAGAAATGGTAAGACGAAATACTTGGCAGGGTAAATTTTATAAATAAATCTAAAATCAAATATCTAAAGGTCGTGTTTTGGGCACGACCTTTGTTTATGTTTACAACTTGTTTTAATCATTTAAGACACATACAAAATATCTAATCGATATAACTTTGTAGTCTAGCTTTAAATTGTGGTCTCTTTATTAAATCATAGGCATGCTTTAAAATATGTTTAGCTTTTTCCAAATCATAACATGAACCACGATTAAGTTCATATCCAAATTCTTCATCCGTGTAAAACCTTTGATAAATCTGATAAGCTTCACAAAGAACGTCTTCTTCAAATGGAAAAATCATTGATTCTTTAAAACTTCCATCCATATCGCTCAGATAGGATAAACACATATTTAGGCAGGTCATTCCAGAATATAGTTCTACATTTGAATATTTTAAATAATATTTGTAATAAAGTATTCCTTTTAGAGCATAAATCACACATTTTCCATTCTTTAGGCCTTCTTGTAATCGATATGAATATTCATGCTGATGTACATCAAAACACCATTGAGCAGCTTCTACGTCTGAAAAAATGAATAATTCAGGGTATGCATAAACCTCAAGAAACATTAATGAATATGGATATACTTCTTTTTGTTGCACGGTATCGATAGTAAAAAGATATGAATTAAAATCATCTTCAGATACACTTTTAAAAGCTTGCAACTCGTTATAATAACCGATTAATTCAGAAATAAAATCATCTCTAGATACGCCTGCAAAAGCTTCAACATCAACAGGATCAGTTTGTAAGAACGGATAAAGTGCTATTTTATTTAAAGTATGGATAGCATTACACAAAGCATGAAACGCTCTTAGACCTCGATATCCTTCTACATTATTTTCGCAATACCTATTTGTATTTGCATATAAAAATTCCAGTTCCAATCCATATATTCCTGATCCTGTTTCTAAATACTTTTCAATTAAATAACTTACATATTCATAGTGCTTTTGTGCTTTTTCGTCTCTAGTCTTGTAAGGTTTATATGTTGAAAGATTTATTTTTAATTTTGAGCACTCCCAAGAAGAAAGTGGTTTTATTAATTCGACACTCGCAATCACATCATCTTTTCCGCTCGGTATTGTAACAGAGCATGATTCAACTGAAAAGGGACCAGTAATCTTAAGCTTTGTATCTTGCGTAGAAATTGGCAAAGTACAATCAAGTGACTTAATAAAGTCTCTTTTTTTTCACCATTTATATAAATTTTATATTTTTCCCTTTCGTCCTCCACCCATAATGTTACAAATAAATTTCTCATAGAAAGACCTCCTACATATTTATCGATATTTATCGATTTTTTTATTTTAATAAATAATTGGTGAATTCATTGCTAATAATTCTTTAATTTCTACATCCATTTCATCCTTATTTAAAGAATGATTCATCAAATTACGTGCACGCACTAATATCTGCGCAGATGTGCGAGCTATCATAGGAGGATATGGAGTTGAAATAATTATGTATAATTTTTCACTAGCTTTTACATGTCCATAGTAACAATAAGCAAGACATAAAATAAACTCTTCAAATTTAAAGTGTACTGGTTCAGTGAACATCGTATCCATCTTTTCGAAAAGAAGTAACGATTCTTTAAGCATTTCTTTGTTCATTGATTGCACAGCGACCAAATTCATTGCTGTGGCTTTTAATGCTACATGCGTTACAGATTCACTAACACCCGCTAATTCAAGCTTCTTTAACCAGTATAATGTTTCATTATAGTTTTCATCCAAATATTCAATATAAGCCATAATTTCCCATATTTGATATTTACTTGGAACTAGATTTTCTTTTTCTAAATAAGATGTGCTATTAAAATCATAATAATCAAGGGCGTATTTTATATAAAATTTAGCGCGTTCAGTATCATGAGAATTCATTGCTCTAATTGTAAGAGTATGGGCATGAAGTGCAATAATTTCATCAAATTCATGATCATCTTTTAATCTGTCCAAAGTTTTTTTAAAATTTATTTCTAGTTCATCTCCTATTTCGTTTGAAATAGTTTCAAAATATTGTATTGCCTGATTTTTCACCCAATTCGCGTGTTTTTTATTATTTTCATAGCGAAACTCCGTTCTAAAATTATCGTCTGTTTCTTCCATTGATATAGAATGATCTCCAGCTTTAAAAAGTGCTCTATCTATATCTACTTGTAGCATTGATTTCAAATGAGGATTTTTTATTAAATCACGAGCACGTTCTAGCATATGAGCAGCATATTTAGGGTTTAGAGGAATAGATACACACTGTGCATATTTTTCATCTGTGTAAAACAGTTTATATATAGAATAAGCTTCACAGAGAATATTTTCCTCAAACGGGAATATAACAGGCTCATCAAACGTTGCATCCATTTTCTTTAAATGTTCAAACATACGATTTATTGTTATTTGATCCTCGCTCTTTAACGGTGAAGTATGCCAATACAAAAGTATGGCATCTAAATAACCAATACAATTATTATCTATCTCACCAATCTCTTTAGCCTTCTCTATCCAATCTTGGCATTTAATACGTTCTATATTATCTGAACTAAAATAACCAAGAACCGCTCTCACTTCATAAACACGAAATAAAAAGAACTCAGCCATTTTTTGATCATCAATATTAGAGGAATGTAACCAATCTTCAAAAAAAGATTGGGCAATATCGACATAATAACTAGCCTTAGAAGGAATAAAATGAGGTTCATTTATATATCGCAAAGCTAAACTACAAGCATGTAACGCGCGTACTATGTCATATTGGTCAATATTTTGCTGATAATATTTTTCTGTGACTTTATATAATTCTTGTAATTCATCACCTATTGTTTCTGATCCTGTTTCAAAATAGTCGAAAACAAGGTCATTAATATAATCAAAATGTGCAAGTGAATCTCCCTCTAAAGGTTCTTTCACTGGATATTCGGCAAACGTAATATAAAGAAATGTCGATTTGAGATTAAATAAAGGTATCCTTACATGGGCGATTAAATCATTTTCTCCATCAGGAATCATAACAGTTGCTCCTTGCATACTTGAAGGAACAATTGTTAACTTTGAAGATTGAGTAGGAATTTCCACAATACATTCCGAAAAAGGTCCTAATTCTCCTTTTTTCACTCCATTTATATAAATCTCATATTTTTTAGGTCCATCTTTTTCCCAACACTTAACACATAGTTTTCTCATAGAAAAACCTCCGATATATTATTCATTAAATAAACTATATCATTAATTTTTTAGGGTTAGAAATATTATAATTTATGACTATATATGTATAAAATAACATAAACAATGTAAAAAAATCAGTGAGATTAAATATCTCACTGACTGAACTTCTATTATTTTAAAACAACACAATAGTTATTTTTCTTTCCTCTACGTACAATTACCATGTTATCTACGTAACAAGATTCCATCGAAACAACATAATCCACATCTTTTACTTTTTCACCATTGATAGCAATTGAATTTCCATTGATCCATTCTCTTGCTTCACGTTTAGAAGAAGCAATCTTTGTTGTGATTAAGAAATCAACTAGGTTTAAACCAGCTTCACATTCAATTTTATCCATGTTTTTAACAGCTGATTTACGTTCTTTTTCATCTAAATCTTGTAATTGTCCTTTAAATAAAGCATTTGTGATTCTTAAAGCAGAATCCAATTCTTCTTGACCATGAAGATCACGTACAACTTCTTCTGCTAATGCTTTTTGAGCCAAACGTTTATGAGGTTCTGTTTTTAATGATTCCTCTAAGGCATTGATTTCATCAACACTTAAGAAAGTTAATTTTTTCAAATATTCAATCACTTTTGCATCTTCCGTGTTGAATAAGAATTGGTATAATTCATATGGACTTGTTTTCTTAGCATCTAGCCAAACAGTTCCTGATTCACTCTTACCAAATTTAGTTCCATCGGCTTTTGTGATTAATGGCATTGTCAACCCATAACATTTAACATCCGCTCCACATTTTTTACGAATTAATTCTAGACCACTCGTAATATTTCCCCACTGATCTTGTCCACCAATTTGTAAAACACAATTCTTTGTTTGATATAAAGTTAAGAAATCTAATGATTGCAAAATCATATAAGAAAATTCAGTATAACTAATACCAGAATCCAAACGTTTTTTAACAGTTTCCTTGTTTAACATATAATTAACATTAAAGAATTTTCCATAATCTCTTAAAAAATCAATAACAGATAAATTTCCTGTCCAATCTAAGTTGTTAACCATTTCAAATCCCCATAAACGAGAAATTTGTTCATGTAATGCATCAAAATTATGTTTCAATACTTCTGGAGTTAACATATTTCTTTCCCCTGTTGCTTTAGGGTCCCCGATAAATCCAGTTGCCCCTCCAACTAACATAATAGGATGATGACCATGTTGTTCCAAACGCTTAGCCATTAATAAAGATGAATAGTGTCCGATATGTAGACTATCAGCAGTTGGATCGGTTCCAATATAGAATGTAACACTTTGATTATTAATAACATCTTCAACTTCTGGGCTTGTTACATCATTAATTAATCCACGCCACTTTAATTCTTCAAAAAAATTCATAAATTCCTCCTAAATAAAAAAAACGTCCTATATAAGGACGTAATATACGCGGTACCACCTTACTTCTCTTTTCAGAGCACTTTAACCTTTAACGCAGGTGTTACGTCAAATGAAGCAAGAAGCTGTATCTTATAGATTCAAATAAAGCTTTTCACCAACCAGCTTTTCTCTAATAAATGAAGTTCTAATTTCTTTTCTTCTTTTCGCTTTAAATGGATTATACCGTATAATCTATGAAAAATAAAACAATTTTTTTATTTTTTATACATGCTATATAGAGATCTATTTACAGGTAAAATATAATTTCCCATCAATTCATACACAACCGCATTGAAACCTCTTGTAAAATCAAAATCATCATATCCGTCTTTTCCTTGTTGAAAAACAGGATTTAATTCATTAAAACTATAGAAGTAATATCCACTATGGATAGCTTGTTGGATCATGTACCAATGAATCGCGTATTTACTATAAAAATCATTATTTTTACTGGCTATGTATACAATTTCTTTTCCATATTCAATAAAGCAAAAATAATCTAAATAAATCTCTTGTTGCGTATCTTCATCAACTTTATAACTAACCAATACATGAATTTGATTGTTAAAAAATCTATTCATGTGTTCAACTTCTTCCCAGTTCACATCTTCATTCGATATTTCTTTAACCTTAATTCCCATGGCTTTTGCCATTTGAATATTTTGACAAGTTGAATTAGAAAATTCTTCGTATATTTCATCAGAAGTTCGATAAGTTAAATCAATACCCGAAATAAAATGAGAGCTGTCTTCTTGTTTTTCAAAGCCACATGAAATCAAATTATCAATCATTTCAAAATTATTTAATCCATTAGGCACAACAGTTCCATCTTTATCTCGTTGTTGAGAATAAATCATAGGATCTATTTCTAAATAAATAACTTTTAAATCATACAAATAACTCTTTAAAGCCCTTGTGAATGATTGCAACAAAGCTTTATCGGTATAATCAATTACCATTCCTTTAGGAATCCAAGCTGATTTAAACACTTTCATAATAGGCAAAGTTGCAATCATACAACATGCTAAACATTCTTCTTGATTAAAATATCCTAAATACTCAATAGCATATCCTTCGTCGATTAATTTATTTGCTGCATATATTGATTGTTCATAATTCTGAAATGGATATTTTTCTAAACAGGATTCATATAAGTTTGCATCAATGGGTTTTAAATACATATATAACCTACCAATCTACATTAAATAAAGTATAATTCATTTTTGAAAAAAAGGTGTTAAAATAACACCTAATTTGCGACAATATTAACAATTTTTCCTTTTACCACGATAATTTTACGAATTGTTTTTCCTTCAATTTGTTTTTTTACCGCTTCAATTGATAAAGCTTGTTCTTTTAATTGTTCTTCTTCTGTTCCTACATCCGCATCAAATTTACCACGAACTTTTCCATTAACTTGAACAACACAAGTAAATGTACTTGATTGTAATTTTGATTCATCATAAGTAGGCCATGGTTCATATGCGATTGTATCATCATGTCCTAACAAGTTCCACATTTCTTCACCAATATGAGGACAAATACAACTTAACATTTTAATTAAACCTTCCGCATATGGTTTATATACAGTTTCGACTTTATAACATTCATTAATGAATACCATCATTTGACTAATAGCTGTATTAAATCCTAATGTTTCAAAGTCATTTGTGACTTTCTTAACTGTTTGGTTATAGATTCGATCTAATTCATGTGAATTTGTATCTACAACTTTACCACTTTCGATAAATAAACGATAAACACGTTCCAACCATTTTTTGGCACCTTCAACACCTTTAGAATTCCATGGTTTACTTGCTTCAAGAGGCCCCATGAACATTTCATATAAACGAAGTGTATCTGCACCGTATTCTTTTACAATGTCACTAGGATTAACTACGTATTCAGGGTAACGTTTACCCATTTTGATACCATTTTCACCCAAAATCATTCCTTGGTGAACTAATTTTTTAAATGGTTCTTTAACTGGAGACAATCCTTTGTCATACAAATAATTATTCCAGATTCGAGCATACATCAAGTGACCTACAGCATGTTCTGGTCCACCAACATATAAATCAACTGGCATCCAGTGTTTTAATAATTCATAATTTGCGAATTCTTCATCATTATGTGGATCAATATAACGTAAATAATACCAACTACTTCCTGCACTTCCAGGCATAGTACTAGTTTCACGTTTACCATGAATTCCATCTTTATTATAATCTTTCCATTCTGTTGCGTTTTCTAAAGGTGCTTGTCCATTGTGTCCTTTATAATCTTCAAGTTCTGGTAAAATTAATGGTAATTCGTCATCTGAAAGAACCATATCTTCCCCATTATCTAAATGAACAATAGGAACTGGTTCACCCCAATAACGTTGACGAGCAAAAATCCATTCACGGAAACGATAATTAACTGTTTCTTTGGCTATACCCATATCAACT
>JAQYFP010000078.1 GCA_028723085.1 Erysipelotrichaceae bacterium
AGGAGCATAGGATATGCTCGATTTTTCGTATATATGCAGAAAAATATGTCCAAATTTTTACAATTTTAGAAAATGGTGAAAAATTGGCAAAATATAACCCCTCGAATAAAATAAAACGAGGGGTTTGTCAACAAACTGCAGTCTCATTTCGATGAGACTTTTTTTATGGTACACTGAAAGTAAGATGAAACCACAATTAAAGATTACACAAACAGTACAAAATCGTAAATTCAATCGCAAAAGAGATACGTTTAATCATATACTTACGATGAATCAAAGTGAACTTTCTTATTATTTGAAACAAACAAGTTATCAAAATCCGTATTTGATATTTGATTCCAATTCTGAAGTATTTGAAGCTTTAAATCAAAGTGCTCCTAAATTGATTGATGAAATCTTATTTCAAGTGCATACGCATCCCTTTGATATTGAAGATGATTTAATTGCGTATTTAATATCAAAATTGAATTCTAATGGTTATTTCAAAGAAAACTTAGAAGAAATCATTAATAAATGTTTATTTTCTAAAGAAGACATTATAAATGCGATTAATGTATTACAGACATTGGAACCTATAGGTTGTTTTTGTTTCGATTTGAAAGAATCACTTAAAGTACAATGTGAAATGTCTCAAGAAGCAGAAAGTGAAACAGCATATTTGTTATGTGATTATCTAGAAGAAATTGCCTATAATAAAATTAAAGATATTGAACAAGCACTTAATCTTCCTTTTGATGAAATCATGGAAGGCATTCGTTTTCTAAGACAATTGAATCCTAAACCTGCAAGTAACTATGCCACAACATCCATTGTGTTAAATCCGGAAGTAAAAATTAGTGTTGAAGATGATACTTTAAAAATAGAGTTATTGAAACAAGATTTTTCACTTTCTTTATTGGAACAAAATAGTAATAATGAATTATATAATCAGGCAAGTGAAATTATTGCGTGTGTGAATTCACGAAATCAAACGTTATTAAATATTATGCGGGTAGTATGTCAAATTCAAAAAGAACACTTTTTATTTAATAAACCACTTAAACCATGTACACTTTCACAAGTTTCTAAAACAATGGATTGTCATGTATCAACCATTTCAAGAGCAATCATGACCAAATCCTTTGAATTTAATCATCGTTATTATCCAATTCGTTCTTTATTTGTTCGTAGTGAACAAGAACTCGTGAAAGATAAAATAAAAGAGTTGATTGAAAACGAAGATAAGATGAAACCATTGAGTGATGCCAAAATACAATCTTTATTGGAACAAGATCATATTAAAGTTTCAAGAAGAGTTGTCACAAAATATAGAGAACAATGTAAGATTCCATCTTACTTAAATAGAAGGTAAAGAAAATGAATGAGAAAATAAAATTAATTCGTGTTGATAATCGTTTAGTTCATGGCCAAGTAGGAATGACTTGGACAAGTTTTATTAATATTAATCGTATTGTTGTAGTCAATGATGAAACAATGCAGAATGGGATGGCTAAAAAATTGATGTCATCGATTGCTAAGGCTGCTAATGTTCACATTGATTTCACGTCTTTAAAAGGATTTCCTGAATTGTTAGGAGAATACAGTGAACATGAAAAAATATTTGTGATTGTCAAAACCATTCATGATGTGCGTGTTTTATTAGAGGAATTAGATGGTAAGGTCAAAGTTAATATTGGTAATATTCATTATGAAAGAGGTCGCATTCAATTTAATAAGAAAATGTATTTAACACTTGAAGATATTGAAGATTTGATTGTTTTATTAAAACAAGGAAATGATATTTTTTATCAAGATGTTCCAGGGACTTCTATTGAAAAAATTGAAATGTATAAATTATTAAGAATGAAAAGGGAGATGTAGAAATGGATTTAAAAGAGAGTTTATTGTTGGAATTGGAAAAAAGAACCAGAGAACATGAGCTAAAAGAAAATGATTTATTTACGGCATCTTCTTTGGCTTCTTTTTTTAAGATGGGTAGAAATACCATTTCACAATATTTAAACGATTACGTGAAAAATGAAAAAGTTATTAAAGTAAATACCCGTCCAGTTTATTTTTTTCATAAACAAGCACTAGAAGAAAAATATGAAACTAATTTTAATGATTGTATATACGATTCTATCGCGAGTTTAAAAATATTGATGATGAAAGACTTTGAAAAAATGATTGGCTACAATGGATCATTAAAAAGTGTAATTACGCATTGTAAAGCAGCTATGTCTTATCCAGATAATGGTCTTCCTATTTTAATTTGTGGACCTACGGGAACAGGGAAAAGCATGATTGCCAGTTTAATGTATGAATACGCTAGTCATCAAGGCATTCTTAAAAAAGATGCCAAATTTATTTCTGTGAATTGTTCAGAATACGCAGATAATCCAGAATTATTAGTGGATAACTTATTTGGACATGTCAAAGGAGCTTATACAGGAGCAGATGAAGACCAGGTTGGTTTGATTCAACTTGCCAATGGTGGTGTCTTGTTTTTAGATGAGGTTCATTGTTTAAAAGCCGAATGTCAAGAAAAGTTATTTTTATTTATGGATAAAGGGATATTTCATCGTTTAGGAGACAATGAAAAATGGTATCAATCGAATTGTCGTTTAATCTTTGCGACAACGGAAAACCCAGATCAAGTATTGGTTCACACTTTACTAAGAAGAATTCCGATTGTGGTTCATATTCCTTCTTTAAGTGAACGTCCGCAAATTGAAAAAATGGAACTCATTTATACGATGTTGATGAAAGAAAGCTTAAATCTAAATAAGAGTCTTTGTATCTCAAACTATGCGTATAAAACGATTTTAAGTTATGACTATAAAGGCAATATTGGTCAACTTCAGAATGTGATTAAGGCAAGTTGTGCGCGAACATTCTTGCATGAAAATAAAGATAATTATTGTATTCGTTTATTGGATTTACCGGATTATATGTTTGAATCCATGGATACTAATATTTTAAAGAACTTTGATCAAAATGAAAAAATTGTATCGGTTTTAGATTTGAATAAGGAAATTAAATCGGATTCACCTTTAATGGATTTATACGATAATTTATTGAATACGTTTAAGTTATTGGAAAAAGAAGAAGAGACATTGGAACAAATTATTGAGCGGTGTAAATTATTGATTCAGAATTTTTTCGATTGGTTATTCTTTAAGAAAAAGAATAGTTTTAAGAGTTCCAATGAAAATTATTTATTAAAGATGTTGGATAAAATTTGTTCAATCATCATGAATAAATATTCTTTCACAATGCCCAATACCCAAATAAAAATTTATTCCAAGGTATTTGTGGAATACACTAAGATTGTAACAGATGCACAAATGTGGTATTCCTTCCATGAAGAAGAAGTACAACGGATTTTATCACTGTTACAGGAACAATATCCTCGTGATTACTTAATTGCCAATGAATTATTAGAAAATGCGTGTTTAAACTTAGATATTAAAATGGATAAGTTTATGGATGTGATTATGACCATTGAAATGATTAAGACCCAGAAAGAAGAAAAAGAAAATGTGATGGGCTTAATTTTATGTCATGGATATTCTACAGCAAGTAGTATTGCCGATACTGTGAATCAATTGTTGGGGGAACATATTTTTGATGGAATTGATATGGAATTAAAGATTTCCATTGACCGCATTGCCCAATTAGTGGATGACTATCTTCAACATAAGGAACCTATTCAAGAATTGATGATTTTAGTAGATATGGGAAGCTTAGAAGGAATTTATAAGCGAATTCGTCTTCCTAAGTGTAATATTGGTATTATTGATATGGTTTCTACTCCAGTTGCCTTGGAAGTCGGAAATCATATCCAACAAGGACATCTTGTCAAAGATATATTAGAAGAAATAAAGAATAATTTTAATATTTCGACGCGTTTAATTGAAGAGGCCAAGAAACAAGATGCCATCTTAACTATTTGTGCAACCGGAATTGGGGTTGCCAAAAAGATTAGTGTATTATTAACGAATTCACTTCCAAAACCCATTCCGGCTAAGATTATTCCATATGATTATCATTCCATTGTTGAAAATGGAGTAAATGATTCTATTTATTCACAATATAATGTTTTGATGCTTGTAGGAACTTTAGATCCTAAAGTTGAGGGAACTCCTTTTTTACCACTTGAAAATTTAATTGATAACGATCAAATTCAAGTTCTTGTGGATTATGTTGGCCAATATTTTAATGAAGAAGAATTAAGTAAATTTAGACAAAATGTGATGAAAAACTTTGCGCTTTCGAATATTGTGAATCATCTAACGATTTTAAATGCTCAAAAAGTAATTGATGATGTAGAAGAATTTGTATTAGAAGCACAAAGATTATTGGATAAGAATATGGATTCAACATCACGATTAGGTTTATATGTGCATGTGGCTTGTTTGATTGAAAGATTGATGTTGAAACAAGGAATTGATGAAGTAGAGGGAATGGAAACGTATTCGCTTGAAAATAAGGAACAAATGGATTTGATTCGACAAGCATTTAGTGGCGTACAGGAACATTATAGTGTCGAATTACCGGATCCTGAAATCATGTATATCTTAAATTATTTCCAAGAATAGCGTATTTATCGTGTTCGCCAATAGCGGGCACGATTTTTGCTGTAATAATAGGTGAAAAGAGAAAGGAGAGACAAATCTTATGCCCAATATTTTATTAACACGAATTGATAATCGTTTGGTTCATGGTCAAGTTGGTGTAACTTGGACAACAACCATTGGAGCAAATTTATTATTGGTTGCCAATGATGAAACAGCCAATGATCCGCTTCAACAAAAATTAATGGCTGTAACAGCTAAATCAAGTGGTGTAGGAATTCGTTTTTTCACAATTGAAAAAACAGCAGCTATCATAAGTAAAGCTGCCCCAAGTCAAAAAATCTTTATTATTTGTAAGACACCTAGTGATGTTAGACGTCTAGTAGAAGCTGGTGTTCCTATCAAAAATGTCAATGTAGGAAACATGCATTTTTCAGAAGGAAAACGTCAATTAACAGCGAAGGTGTATGTAGACGATAAAGATATGGAAGATCTACATTATTTGGCTAGTCAAGGAATTGAAGTGTATGCACAAGATGTTCCTGGTGACATAAAAACAATGATTGATTAAAAGCAAGGAGAGAAAGTATGGAAATCACATTATTTCAAGGTTTATTACTTGCGATTATGGCGATAATCGTGGGTCTTGATTTCTTTTTGGAAGCCTTCTTCTTATTTCGTCCGTTAATTGTTTCAACTTTAACAGGATTGATTTTAGGTGACTTGACTTTAGGATTGAAAGTTGGGGCCCTAATTGAATTGGCTTTCGCAGGTTTAACACCAGCTGGTGGTACACAGCCACCTAACCCGGTTATGGCTGGTTTGATGGGAACGGTATTAGCTTATACAACTGGTTGTACACCAGAACAAGCATTGGCTTTATCTTTACCATTTTCATTTTTAGGACAATATATTATTTTATTCTACTATTCAGCATTCTCATTCTTTATGGGAAAAGCGGATAAAGCAGCTCAAGAAGCAGATACAACTACCATTCGTAATATCAACTTATTATGTATGTTGATTGTATCTGTTACATATGGAGTGCTTGCGTTCTTATGTTCATACGTTGCCCAAGGTCCTATGCAAGCCTTTGTTGAATGGTTACCTGCTGTTATTACACATGGACTTGAAGTTGCCGGTGGTATTTTACCAGCTGTTGGATTTGGTATGTTGTTAAGAGTTATGATGAAAGGAAAATATATTCCTTATTTCATCGCTGGATTCTTAATGGCATGTTATTGTGAAATGTCAAACTTATTACCAGTTGCTTTACTTGGATTAGTATTCGCTTTAATTGATTACTTTGGAGCTAAACAAAGACAAGAAGAAATCAAAGCAGCTATGGAAGAAGGATCTTTAGGAGGTGGACAGGATGTCGGAATCTAATAAAAAACTAACTTCAAAAGATATTACGATGCTTGGAATTCGTTCATCATTCCTACAAGCGTCATTTAACTATGAACGTATGCAATCATGTGGATTCACATGGGCTATGTTACCGGCTCTAGAAAAAATTTATGGAGACGATAAAGAAAAATTAAGTGCAGCAATGCAAGATAACATGGGATTCATCAATACCCATCCAAACTTAGTTGGATTCTTAATGGGATTAATGGTTTCCTTAGAAGAAGGAGGAGCACCAAGAGAAACAGTTAATGGATTAAAATTAGCGTTATTTGGTCCAATTGCTGGTATTGGAGATGCTATTTTCTGGTTTACTTTATTACCAATTATTGCTGGGATTTCTTGTTCCTTTGCCTCACAAGGATCAATTATTGGTCCAATCTTATTCTTTGCGTGCTACTTTGTGATTTGGGTTTTACGTATTGTATGGACTAAATTAGGATATACATTAGGAACGAAATCAATTGATATGATTACAGAAAACTCTGATATCATTGCCAATGCCGCTACTATTTTAGGTATTACTGTTATTGGTGCTTTAATCGCAACATATGTATCAATTAACTTATTACCTGTTATTACCGTAGATGGTGGAATTGAAGTTGCTGTACAATCACAATTCTTTGATATGATTTTCCCTAACATTTTACCAATGTTAGTAACACTATTGTTCTTCTACTTATTGAAGAAAAAACAAGTGAGCCCAATTGTTTTAATTGTTGGTGTCATCATCGTTTCGATTCTTTGTTCTTGGATCGGATTATTGTAAAAAAAAGATAATAATATTATTTCTCCAATTCAAAAAATGAGATGGTTGTCCATCTCATTTTTTCATGCCAAAATAAGCTCCACAAAAACCTCCGGCAATATGTGTTAGTTGTGAAATTGAATCTTGTTCAAAGATAGCACTATAAATTTCTTTTCCAATAAAGAACACAAACACTAAAATTAAAGTTAAAGGAATTTCTTTGTGTCGTACACTTGTAATACTTGAAACCACAATCATCATAAAGACAATGCCACTGGCTCCACATAAAGCTTGATTCGAAAATAATAATGTATTTAGTAAAGATCCAATTAAAGCCGTAATCAAAATCATTTTTAATAATTTTTTAGAACCATATTTTTCTTCAATCATAGGACCTAATAATAAAATAAAAGTCATATTACTTGTCAAATGTGACAAATCCGCATGTCCGAGTATATATGAAAACAAGCGAATATATGTAAATGGATCGGTTAAGCTTGAACGATATGTCACAAAATAGGGCATTAATTTATTGTTGGATACAGCATTTAAAACAAGGACAAGGCAACAAGCTAATACAAAACCAACGGTAACAGGGGCATTGTTTTTAATTTTCATGGATTAAATCCTCTAATTGATGAATATAATCTTTAAAGACTAGTAAAGCCTGGTCAATGGCATCTGGTTTTGACATATCAATGCCACAAATTTTTAATAAATCAATTGGACTTTGAGAACAACCACCTTTTAAGAATGTTTTATATTTTTCTACAATTCCATCTTCGTGATTTAAAATCTTAGTACTAATCGCAATAGCGGCTGCAAAACTAGTGGCATATTGATAAACATAAAATGGTGTATAGAAATGAGGAATACGACTCCATTCATATTGGATTTGTGAATCCACAACAATATCATTTCCATAGTATTTTTTATTTAAATCTAAGTAAATGGTATTTAAAGTTTCGGCTGTTAATACTTCATTATGACTGACCATTTCATGCGTGATTTTCTCAAATTCCGCAAACATAGTTTGTCGATACATTGTTGATTTAAATTGATCTAAGAAATAATTTAATAAATAAATTTTCTCATCTTTATCTTTAGATTCTTTTAATAAATATTGAATCAATAAGCTTTCGTTACAAGTTGAAGCAACCTCGGCTACAAAGATACGATAATCACTATCTAAAATAGATTGATTTGAATTGGAATAATATGTATGTAACGCATGCCCCATTTCATGAGCTAAAGTGAATACATCATTTAAAGTGTTGTTGTAGTTTAGTAAAACATATGGATGGGTACCATAACATCCCCAAGAATAAGCACCAGTACGTTTTCCTTGGTTTTCATAGACATCAATCCAACGGTTATCAAATCCTTCTTGTAGTAAATCTAAGTAATCTTGTCCTAAAGGAGCTAATCCTTTTAATACAATTTCTTTAGCTTGTTCAAATGTATAGTGAGAATCACATTTTGATAGTGGTACATAGAAGTCATACATATGAAGTTGATCATAGCTTAGTATTTCTTTTCGAAGAGATACGTATTCATGCATAGAATCAAAGTGGTTATGAATCGTTGAAATTAAATTGTCATATACGTCATAAGGAATTTCATTTGAAAATAATTCACTTTGAAGAGTATTTTCAAATTTATGTTCTTTACTAAAGAAATTACTAGCTTTACAATTGGCATAGTACATAGCACTTAATGAATTATTAAATTGTCCATATACTTTATATAAATTGTCAAAGGCACTTTTTCTAAGTGTACGATCTTTACTTTCCATATAGGAAATATAAGTTCCTTGTGTTAAAGGATATGTATTTCCTTTTTCATCTACACAATCTTCAAAGCGAATATCGGCGTTGTTAAACATGGAAAAAATGTCATCGGGACTGCTTGCTAAATCACTTGCCTTGGCAAGTAATTCTTCGGTCTTGGCATCTAAGACATGGTCTTTTTGACGAATAATGCTTTGAAGAAAACGAGTATATGGTTTTAATTCAGGAGCATCTAAATTATTGAGTGTTAATACTTCGGGTTCAAACCAAGATGTACTTTGACTTAATTCTACAGCTAATAATTGAGCTTTAGCACTCATTGCCTGGTATTTACTGTTGCTAGCGTCTTGATGGTTTCTTTGATTGGCATAGACATAAACTCTTCCAAAGTAATAATTAATTTTTTCATAACATTGAATGGCACTAACTAAACAAGAAACATCACTTAGTTTACCTTCATAGCTTTTAAATTCTTGACAATAACTTTGAACTAAAGTGTATTCTTGTTCAAAAAGGGTTTCGTTTTCGTAAATATCTTCTAATTTCCAAGTATTTTCTATTTTTTGTTGGTCACGAGTTATCATGGGTTTCTCCTTTGTGTTAATATAGTTTCATGAAAATATTGGCACTGGATTTAGATGGAACAACTTTAAATGATCAAAATAAAATCTCTAAAGAAAATATACAAGCCATTGAATTAGCTAAGACACAAGGTGTTTTAGTTGTGGTAAGTACAGGAAGAAGTCTAGATATGATTCCTGCTTGTTTAAAGGGACTTGTTTCTTATGTGATTTCAAGTAATGGAGCCGTCATTTATGATTTTTCCACGAATGAAAAAATATATGAAAAGACAATTTCTAATGAATTGGCTCTATCTTTTATTCATTCTCTTCCTAAGTTTTATTTTAGTGCCAACATTGATGGAAAAATGGTTCTTCAAAAAGGTTTGATAGGAACAATTTATCAATCTCTTAGACAAAATAATAAGACAAAGTTTTTAAAAGTCAACTCTATCGAATTGTATTTGAAACAAACAAATAAGAATGTTGAGTGTTTTCAAATGTATACATTATTTAAAAGAATACATAAACAATTATTAAATGTACTTTCTCATTTTCCAAGCTTATGTGAGGCAAATACCAATGCTCCAGAAAATCGTTATACTGAAATATTCGCATCGGGTACAAATAAAGGAAAGGCGTTATTGGCTTTAGTTGAGTATTTAAAATTAGAGGATGTGAAGATTTATTGTATTGGGGATGGACAAAATGATTTAGAGCTATTTGAAGTTGCGGATATTTCCATGGCAGTAGCCAATGCGCATCGTCAATGTAAAGAAAAAGCCGATGTGATTGTACCAACGAATAATGACAATGGTGTGTGTTTTGGGATTGAACACTATGTATTAGAGCATTAAACTTTCTTTTTTCTCATAGTTAGTTTAAACTAACTATGAGGTGATACTATGATGAGTATATGGATTCCTTTTATCGGAACGGTATTAGGAGCAAGTTGTGTATATATATTTAAAGAAAAAGAAAATGAAATGTTGTCACGAAGTTTTAGTGGAATTGCGGCAGGAGTAATGGTGAGTGCGAGTATTTTTAGTTTATTACTTCCGGCATTGGAACAAAGTCATTTTCTAATGGTTGTATTGGGAATATGGGTAGGTGCTATATTGATGTGGTCGTTGGATCATTTTATTCCTCATGTTCATTTTGAACAAGAAGAAGGAAAACCCAATCATTTATCAAGAGTAACGAAATTAGTATTGGCAATGGTTCTTCATAATATTCCGGAAGGAATGGCAGTGGGAATTGTCTATGCTTCTGGGTATAAACCAGCTAGTATTGCCTTGGCTATTGGAATTGCGCTTCAAAACTTTCCTGAAGGAGCTATTTTATCGCTTCCGTTTCAGAAGTATGTATCTAAGCATAAGGCTTTTTTAATAGGGAGTTTAAGTGGAATTGTAGAACCACTTGCCTCTTTAGTTACGATTTATTTTTCAAAGTATTTAGGTAACTATATTCCCTTTTTATTGAGTATGGCAAGTGGGGCTATGTTGTATGTAGTCATTGAGAAATTGATTCCTGAAATGGCCCAAGGAAAACATTCCAATATCCCAACGATTATGTTTATGATGGGATTTAGTTTAATGCTTGTATTAGATCAATTATTTTGATTGTAACATGTGATGAATAACACTATAGTCAACATTGCTTCCTATTTGATAATGGGAAGCTTTTTTGGCGTTTTCATTGCCATTTGCAGGACAATACGAATGTTCAAATCTTGACAACATTTCAATGTCATTATCAGAGTCTCCGTATACATAGACTTGACTAGAATCAATATTTAGATATTGTGCTAATTCTTGTACGGCAATTCCTTTATTGGCATTGATAGCCGTAATTTCATAGAATTCATCTTTACTAGGAGCATTGACTAATTTGTCTTTGTGTTTTTTTAATATGTCTTCGATTTCAGGAATATCAAATCGTTTATGGATATTAATTTTTAAAATATCGTTTTGTAGAATGAACTCTTTAGGAGTATTAAAAGTAATATTGGCATCTAAGAATTTATCTAAATCACGGTTTCCGTTTTTAAAGGCAGTAAAACGCAAGGCATCGTAGTTAATGAAGTCTTCTTTTGATAGTGTGGAATAACTTGTATCGTATCCCCAAAATTCAAAAGGAATATAGTCCATCGTTAATAGTTCTTCAATTAATGGTTTAGGAATGGGGTGTTTGGCAATTTCATTTTGATTGTCATCAAGAATTAAAGCTCCATTAAAGCATATGTAAAAGGTTCCTTTAGGAAAGTTAAAATGTCGTACTCTTGATAGGCCTCTTCCTGTTGAAATGGAAAAATAATGAGATTCCATAAGTTCTTTTAATCCATTTAAAATAATGTCATCAGTTTCGTGTTTTGAATTTAATAGAGTTCCATCTAAATCGGTTGCGAATAATTTTTTCATATGTTTATTTTATGGGAAAAACTTAGTAAAAGTAAAGTAAAATTGGTTGACTTTAACGGTTTGGAATTTATAATAATTTTGTCTTAAATGGAGGTGGAAAGAATGGACAATTGTGATGGTTGTGGGCCGAGTTTATATGAAATAGCGTTGTCTGTTCTTTTCTGACAACAATTTCTATAAATGCCCCAAAAATTAAATAATAAAAGGAGGCAAATATGGAAGAAAAAGAATTATTTGAAGAACATGATTATGTTCAAGAAATTATCGAGTTATTAAAAAGTAATGCCAGTGATATTGAAATCAAAGAACAATTAGAAGATTATCATGAAAATGATATTGCTCAGGCATTTGAAGATGTAACACCAGAGCTTCGTAAAAAATTACTTTCTTTATTAAATGAGGAACAAGTATCGGATGTATTTTCATATATTGAAGACTTAGATTTATATTTAGGTGAATTAGAGATTAATAATGTTGCCAAGATTATTGAAAATATGGATGCCGATGATGCGGTTGATTTACTTGAAGAAATGGATCCAGAGGTTCAGGAACAATTAATCAAGTTAATCGATGAAGATTCGAAAGAAGATATTCGTTTGATTCAATCGTATGAAGACGATGAAATTGGTAGTTACATGACAACGAACTTTGTGGTTATTCAAGAAAATGCCACAATTCGTCAGGCTATGAAATCGGTGGTGGAACAAGCAGGTGAAAATGATAATATTATGACCATTTATGTCATTGATGACAAAGAAGTATTTTGTGGTGCCATTGATTTAAAGGATTTAATTTGTGCTCGAAAAGATGACTTGTTGTCAGATTTAATTGTCACTTCGTATCCATATGTATTGGATCATGAAAAAATTGCGGATTGTATTGAACGAATTAAAGATTATGCCGAAGATTCGTATCCTGTACTAAATAATGAAATGAAAATTATTGGTATCATCACTTCTCAAGATGTTGTTGAAGTCGTTGATGATGAAATGGGAGAAGACTATGCGAAATTAGCTGGTTTGACAAGTGAAGAAGATTTAAATGAAACAACGAAAGAAAGTATGAAAAAGCGTATGCCTTGGTTAGTGGCATTATTGTTTTTAGGAATGTTAGTAAGTAGTGTAGTTGGTTTATTTGAATCGGTTGTATCGAAGATTTCTGTTATCATTTGTTTTCAGTCTTTGATTTTAGGAATGGCTGGAAATGTAGGTACGCAATCTTTAGCGGTAACAATTCGTGTTTTGATGGATGAAAATTTAACACGTAAACAAAAAATCGGACTTGTGTTTAAAGAAGCTAGAGTTGGATTAGGAAATGGTTGTTTACTTGGATTATTGGCTTTTATCATTATTGGCTTGTATTTAATTGTATTTAGAGGCTATAACTTTACTTATGGCTTTGGCATTAGTGGATGTGCAGGAATTGCCCTTGTTGTGGCTATGCTTATTTCGAGTGTAGTGGGAACATTGGTGCCTATGTTTTTCCATAAAATCCATGTTGATCCAGCTGTAGCTTCTGGACCATTAATTTCAACGATGAATGATTTAGTGGCCGTTATTACATATTATGGAATGGCTTGGTTATTGTTGATTAAAGTGTTTGGTTTGTATTAAGTCAATTACGTGCATTTATGAATAAATTAGTCTATACTAATAGAACGAAAGAAGGGTTATCATGACAAAAGTAGATATTTTTTCTGGGTTTTTAGGGGCTGGAAAAACAACTTTAATTAGAAAATGTATTAAAGAAGCATTTCAAGATGAACAAATTGTTTTGATTGAAAATGAATTCGGAGAAATAGGAATTGATGGAGGTTTCTTAGAAGAAGCTGGAATTCAAATTCGTGAAATGAATTCAGGATGTATTTGTTGTTCATTAGTAGGAGACTTCTCACAAGCTCTTACTAAAGTCGTAGAAGACTATCATCCGGATCGTATTTTAATTGAACCATCTGGAGTTGGAAAATTATCTGATGTGATTGGGGCAATTGAAAAAGTAAAAGCGCATGTGGACTTACAAATGAATAGTTTTGTTTGTGTTGTAGATGCCAAAAAAGTAAAAATGTACACTAAGAACTTTGGCGAATTCTATAACAATCAAATTGAATCCGCAAATGTGATTGTGTTAAGTCGTAGCCAAGATATGAGTGAAGATAAATTAAAAGAAGTCATTCATATTTTGAAAGAACACAATGATCATGCGTCTATTATTACAACAAGCTGGGATAAAATTACGGGAAAAGAAATTTTGGATGTAATGGAATCAAGAGAAAGCTTACAACAATTATTAGAAGAAGAACAACATTTAGCTCATCATCATGATGAAGAATGTGAACATCATCACCATCACCATGACCATGAAGAAGAATGTGAATGTGGACATCACCATCACCATGATGATGAAGAATGCGAATGTGGACATCATCATCACGATCACGATGAAGAATGTGGATGTGGACATCATCATCACCATCACGATGCTGATGAAGTATTCACTAGCTGGGGATGTGAAACAATTCATAAGTATTCAAAAGAACAATTAAACAATATTTTAAATGTGTTATCACAAACAGATGAATATGGAACGATTTTACGTTGTAAAGGAATCGTTAGTAGTGATGCCGATGACTGGTTCTATTTTGATATGGTTCCTCAAGAATGTGAAATTCGTACAGGTAAACCACAATATACAGGTCGTTTATGTGTGATTGGATCAAATTTAAAAGAAGATAAATTAGCTTCTTTATTTGAAATTTAGGTGAATCTATGACAGTTCCTGTTTATTTTTTCACTGGTTTTTTGGAAAGTGGGAAAACCACTTTAATTAAAGATACATTGGCTTCTCCTGATTTTACTGAAAATGAAAAGTCATTATTAATTTGTTGTGAAGAAGGATTAGAAGAATACAATGAAAAAGAATTAAAAAAATGGAATATCGAAATTTTCTATGTCGATAACTTTGAAGACTTAAGTTATGAATTATTTATTGAATTAAATAAAAAATATCGACCTGATCGTATTTTAATTGAATTCAATGGAACATGGAATACTAAAGCCTTCATGGAAATGGAAATGCCAATTGGTTGGTTAACTGTTCAGATTGTGAGTTGTGTTGATGCATCAACATTTATGATTTATGCTCAAAATATGAAACAAATGATTTTTAATCAATTAGTTTATTCCGACTTAATTATTTTTAATCGATGTGATGAAAATACGGATAAACGCTTTATTCGTAATAACGTAAAAGCAATTAACCACAATGCCCAAATTATTTATGAATCACTAGATGGAAGTGTAACCGACCAATTATCCAGTGATGAACTTCCATTTGATATCAATGCCGATGAAATTCATATTGAAGACGATGACTATGGTTTATTTTATATGGATGCGCTAGATAATCCAGATAAATACAACAATAAAGTAATTGAAGTCAAAGGAATTGCGATTAGTGCCGTTCAGGGTGATAAAAATGCGATGGTTATGGGACGATATGCCATGGTATGTTGTGCCGAAGACTTGTCTTTATGTGGAATTTTAGTTCGTAATGTGGATCGTTCTAAATTTAATCAAAACGATTGGATTACAGTGAAAGGTGTTGTTCATGTGATTTTGAACACAGAATACAATCAATATTTCATTGTATTAGATGCCCAAGAAGTAAATGTCACAACTCCTTTAGAAGATGCATATGTTTATTTTAGCTAAGATTGAATCTTAGCTTTTTTTTAGTTTATAATAAATATAGATGTGGAGTGATATTATGAATGTAACATTAATAGGAATAGCAGGAGGATCTGGCTCTGGTAAATCAACGTTTACCAATCGCTTAAAAAGTTATTTTCAAGATGATATTTCCATTGTGTATCATGATAATTATTATCGAAGACAAGATAATACAACCTATGAACAAAGAGTAAAAGTAAACTATGATCATCCTGATGCTTTAGAAACAGAATTATTAATTCAACACTTAAAAGCTTTGAAACAAGGACAAGACATTTACTGTCCTGTTTATGATTTTGTGGATCATAATCGTAGTAATGAAACGGTGCTTGTGAAAAGTAAACCCGTTATTTTAGTAGAAGGAATCATGTTGTTCGAAAACGATGAATTAAGAGACATGTTTGATATGAAAATATATGTAGATTCTGATGCCGATGAAAGAATATTAAGACGAATTCTTCGTGATGTAGAACAAAGAGGACGAGATTTAAATAGCGTTATTACTCAATATTTGAATACTGTTAAGCCTATGCATGCTCTATATGTAGAACCAACAAGACAAATGGCGGATGTTGTGATTAATTCGGGAATGAATGATGTCGCTTTTGATGTGGTTTGTAATTATATCAAAAAAATACTAAATGAAGCGAATTTATAGTAAAATAATATAAATAGAAAAGAGGAAAGAAAATGGCAGATCAATATGCGATTGAAATGCTCAATATCACAAAACGATTTCCTGGGATAGTTGCCAATGATAATATTACATTGCGCTTAAAAAAAGGTGAAATCCATGCTCTTTTAGGAGAAAATGGTGCTGGAAAATCGACTTTGATGAGTGTGTTATTTGGGCTTTATCAAGCAGAAGAAGGAATTATAAAAAAAGATGGTGTCGAAGTACAAATTAAAGATCCTAATGATGCCAATGAACTAGGAATTGGAATGGTTCACCAACACTTTAAATTAGTTGATTGTTTTAGTGTTTTAGATAATATCATTCTAGGAGTGGAACCATCAAAATATGGTTTCCTTCAAAAAAGGGAAGCAAGACAAAAAGTAATTGATTTATCGAATCGATATGGATTAATGGTTGATCCGGATGCGAAGGTTGAAGACATTACGGTTGGTATGCAACAACGTACTGAAATCTTAAAGATGTTGTATCGTGACAGTGAAATTTTAATTTTTGATGAACCAACAGCGGTATTAACACCACAAGAAATCCAGGAACTTATGAAAATAATGAAGAACTTGGCTAGTGAAGGTAAATCAATTTTATTTATTTCGCATAAACTACAAGAAATTATGGAAGTAAGTGATCGTTGTACTGTTCTTCGTAAAGGAAAATGTGTAGGAACAGTAAATACCAATGAAACATCTATGGAAGCATTATCCGCAATGATGGTTGGTCGAAATGTGAATTTCCATGTGGAAAAAGATGAACACGAACCAGGAGATGTGATTTTAAAAGTTGATGATATGTCAGTGGCATCGAAGACAAAAGGAAAAGATGCAGTTGATCATGTTTCTTTTGAAGTACGAAAAGGGGAAATTGTTTGTATTGCTGGAATTGATGGCAATGGACAAACCGAACTTGCCTATGGAATTACGGGATTGGAACCATTAAAAAATGGTGCTGTTATTTATAAAGGCGAAGACATTACGAAAAAATCAATTCGTCATCGTTCAATCAATGGAATGAGTCATATTCCTGAAGACCGTCATAAACATGGATTGGTTCTAGATTATTCTTTGGAATATAATTTAGTTTTACAACGCTATTTTGAACCGGAATTCACAAACAAAGGCTTCTTAAATCGAAAAGCCATTAGAGAATATGCCGACCGTTTAATTCAAGAACACGACATTCGTTCTGGACAAGGCGCTATAACAACGGTTCGTTCTATGTCTGGGGGAAATCAACAAAAAGCAATCATCGCTCGTGAAATTGATAAAGACCCGGATTTATTAATTGCCGTTCAGCCAACTCGTGGTGTTGATGTAGGTGCCATTGAAACAATTCATAAACAATTAATTGAACAACGAGATGCAGGAAAAGCTGTGTTATTGTTCTCGTTGGAATTAGATGAAGTTATGGATATCCCAGATCGCATTTTGGTTATGTTTGAAGGACAAATTGTTGGTGAATTGGATCCGAAAAAGACTACCCAAGAAGAATTGGGTCTATATATGGCAGGTGCCAAACGAGATGAGGTGAAACTATGAAATCAAAGAAAAATTGGTTAAGAAACGATGGTATTCAAGCTTTGATTTGTTCCCTTATCTGTATTTTAATTGGAGTTATCATTGGATATTTAGTTTTATTATTAATTAATCCATCTGGAGCAGGAGAAGCCATCTTGGCTATTTTAAAGAACTGGATGAATGCATCTAGTTCACCATTACGATTAAAGAACTTAGGACAAACATTAGTTTATATGTCACCGTTATTGTTGTGTTCTCTTTCGGTATTGTTTGCCTATAAAGTAGGTTTATTCAATATTGGATGTTCAGGACAATATACAGCTGGTATGACTGTAGCTTTGTATGCCGCTTTAGCATGGCATTGTAACTGGATTGTATGTTTAATATTAGCTGTGATTGCTGGAGCCGTTGTAGGAGCTATTTCAGGGGCATTAAAAGCGTATCGCAATGTATCAGAAGTTATTTCGGGAATTATGTTGAACTGGATTTTATTGTATGTTGCTAATATGGTATTGGCTAATGTCAAAGAACCGGCTTCAACGTATACATTGAAATTAGCTCAAAATGCACCACAAGCAATTTTACCATCACTTGGTATTGAAAAATTATTTAACAATTTCCAATATGCTACAATCGCTATTCTTATTGCGATTGCTATGGCATTTGTCGTATGGGTTGTTTTAGAAAAAACAAAATTGGGTTATGAATTAAAAGCAACTGGGTTGAATAAAAATGCGGCTAAATATGCTGGTATGAAAGAAAACAGTAATATTATTTTAACAATGGCAATTTCCGGGGCATTAGCTGGACTTGCTGCAGCGTGTTTATACTTAACAGGAATTACGCAATGGTCAACTGGATCGACAAGTGTTCCTGGTATGGGATTCAATGGAATTGCAGCTGCTTTCTTAGGTGGATTAAATCCAATTGGAACCATTATTTCTTCTTATTTTATTCAACACATTACTTTGGGAGGAACGGCTATTAACTTATCTGTTTATCCTTCTCAAGTTGCGGATTTAATGTCAGCCATCATTATTTATTTATGTGGATTTGTGGCATTCTTTAAATTAATTTTAAATAAATGGCTTGATAAAAAAGAGGCAAAGAAAGGAGAACAATAAAATATGACAACCATTCTATTATTACTTCAATATACATTAATCTTTGCATCGGTTTTATCATTAGTTGCCCTAGGTGGATGCTACTCAGAACACTCTGGTGTAATTAACATTGGATTAGAAGGAATCATGGTTATGGGAGCTTTAGGTGGTGCCTTGGTTATGCGTTTCTTCCCACAATTAACAGGAATGACGATGGTTTTTGCGGCTATGTTAGGAGCTATGATCTTTGGTGTTATTTATTCGGTTTTACTAGCTTTCTCGGCTGTTAACTTACAAGCCGATCAAACAATTGTAGGAACAGCGATGAATATGCTTGGATTAGCTTTAGCAACCGTTATTGTCAAAGCCATTAATATGGCAGAAAATCCAAATAACGTTTCAAGTACAATGGTTTATGTCAATCAGAAAAAGAATTTCATTATTCGTTTTGGAGCCTTTGAATTCAACTGGTTCATGTTGATTGCGGTTATTATTTTAATTATTGCCTTTATTGTTTTATATAAAACAAAATTTGGTCTTCGTCTTCAAGCATGTGGAGAACATCCACAAGCAGCTGCATCGGTTGGAATTGATGTATACAAAATGCGCTGGTCTGGGGTTTTAATTTCTGGTATGCTTGGTGGTCTTGGGGGCTTGGTTTATATTTTAGCTGGTGTTTCCGAATGGAAATTTGAAAACGGAGTCGCTGGTTTTGGTTTCCTTGCCATGGCCGTTATGATTTTTGGACAATATAAACCACTTCGCATTGGAGTCTCTGCTTTATTGTTTGGATTCTTTAGAGCACTTGGTTCTGTGTATACAGGATTTGATTTTTTAGTAGCTCTTCAATTACCTAGTACTGTTTATAATATGCTTCCATACATTGTGTGTCTGGTTATTCTTGCCTTTACATCCAAGAACTCTCATGCACCAAAAGCCGATGGAATTCCATATGATAAATCGAGTCGATAGCTTGCGTTTTATGCAAGCTTTTTTCATAGGAAATGTAAGCTGTTACAATATTGAAGATAAAAATTAATAGTGTTAAAATATTGCCATAAGAATACATACGGAGGGAAACAAAATGAAAAAAATTCTTAAGTTATTTGTTGCGTTCAGTATGGCCTTCGGATTAGCTGCTTGTGGATCAAGTTCAGATGATTCAAAAGAAGCAGATATCCGTGTAGCTATGATTACCGATTCAGGTGATATTACTGACCAATCCTTCAACCAAACAACTTATGAAGCAGGTAAAGCATTCTGTGAAGAAAATGATTTGGAATTCAATTACTACAAACCAGCTTCAGATGATGATTCTGCTCGTATTGCTATGGTTGATAAAGCTGTTGATGACGGATATAACGTTATCTTAATGCCAGGTTACTTATTTGCCGAAGCAGCAGCTTATGGAACTAACACGTATCCAGATGTTAAATTTATCGCTTTAGACTTAAGTGAATACGATTTACAAGGTGCTAGTGAAGAAGCTAATATGGATGCATTGTATTCAACAGTTTACCAAGAAGAAATTCCAGGATACATGGCTGGATATGCAGCTGTTAAAATGGGATACACTGAATTAGGATTCTTAGGTGGTATGGCTGTTCCTGCTGTAATTCGTTATGGATATGGATATGTACAAGGTGCAGATGCTGCAGCTAAAGAATTAAACACTCAAATCAACATTAAATATGTATATGGTGGACAATTCTATGGTGATGCAGATATCACAGCTAAGATGGATACTTGGTATTCACAAGGTACACAAGTAGTATTTGCTTGTGGTGGTGGTATTTACACTAGTGCTGCTGAAGCTGCAAACAAAGTTAATGGTAAATTAATCGGTGTTGACTCTGACCAAGCTCCTATTATCGATGGTACATATGCTGAAGGTATGACAATTACTTCTGCTATGAAAGGTTTAGCTAACACAGTAACTACTTTATTACAAGCTATTGTTGATGGTGAATTTGATTCATATGCTGGTAAAGTAGATAACTTAGGATTAGTTAGTGAAAATCCTGCTGAAAACTATGTAGGATTATCTGATTCTACACAATGGTGTGATACATTTACTGAAGATGACTACAAAGCATTAACTGCTAAGATTTACAACGGTGAAATTAAAGTTTCTAATGATACTGAAAATGAACCAACAGTAAGTGAATTCACAACAGTTGATTATCAAGGATCAATTAAATAGTTAATAAAATGAAAACAAGGAGTAATTTGATTACTCCTTGTTTTTTTCGTATATAACTTTTAAACCTTTGAAAATTAGTTCACGATCATAATAATCAATTAAGTTCGTGTGCTTAAATACGACTGTTCCAAGCCCACCAGTGGCAACAACTTTAAAATCCGTTTTACATTCTTTTTTGAATTGACGAATTGTATATTCAACGCCACCTAAATATTGATAGAAAACACCTGCTTGCATTTCTGTTTTAGTGGTTTTCGCTAAAATGGTTTTGGGTTGTTTAATTTCAATTTCAGGAAGCTGAGCAGTTTGTCCCCATAAAGCGTTCGCCCCTGTTTCAATACCAACTGAAATAGCTCCTGCTTTAAAGCATCCATTTTCATCTACGAAATCATATGTTGTAGCCGTTCCAAAATCCACAATAAGAACTGGACCACCGTATGTATAGAAAGCACCGGCTGCATCAGCAATACGATCGGCTCCTACACTCTTTGGATTTTCTAATTGAACACTAATTCCTGTTTTAACACCTGGACCTACAATAATAGGTTCCATTCCATAGAATTTTTTTATTCCATTCACAAAAGAATACATAACTTTAGGAACAACACTTGAAACAATAAACGCTTCAATGTCTTCTTTTTTTACATTTGAATTTGATAGGAATGTTTGAAGCATAAAACCAAATTCATCAGATGTTCTTCTTACTTTGGTTGTCATGCGATAATTCGCAACAAAAATATCGCCATCAAAAATTCCTACTGTAATATTTGTATTTCCAATATCAATCGCAACTAACATGATTTATTTCCTTCTTCTATCTCTTTGAGAGTCTCAAGAATTTTAACACCTAATTGTTCTTTTGTCATTTTAGGAAGGCATATTTTTTCATCTTTTTTAAATAAAGTTACTACATTGGTATCTACATTGAATCCAGCACCGTTGGTGAACAAGTTATTGGCAATCAACATATCACAATTTTTGTTTACTAATTTCTTATAAGCGTTTTGTTCTAAATTTTCGGTTTCCATGGCAAATCCACAAATATATTGATTTTCTCTTTTATGAGCACCTGCATAAGCTAAAATATCTGGGTTTTTAACCATTTTGATGGTCATTGTTTCATCGTCTTTTTTTAGCTTTTGATCCGAAACAATTTCAGGTCGATAATCCGCTACTGCAGCTGACATAATGACATAATCGGCTTCATTTAAATGGTCTTTCATAGCTTCAAACATGTCATTGGCACTTTTGACATGAACTGTATTAACGTGTTCTAAGTCATCTAATTGCGTAGGACCCATGACCAAAGTCACATTGGCGCCCATGTCTCTTGCAGCTTTGGCAATAGCATATCCTTGTTTACCACTTGAATGATTTGTGATAAAACGAACTGGATCGATGTCTTCTTGGGTAGGACCGGCATTAATTAATACTTTTTTTCCAGTTAATTTCTTTTCTTGTTCAAAACAAGCATCAATCGCATCCACAATTGTATCAACAGAAGCAAGCTTTCCTTTGCCTACATCATTGCACGCAAGCATTCCTGTTTCGGGTTCAACAATCATATAACCTAATTCTTTGGCTTTCTTTAGATTTTGTTGGGTCACTTCATTTTCGTACATGTGAACATTCATAGCAGGGCAAATCATTTTTTTAGAATGGCACGCTAAAAAGGAAGTAGTGACAAAATCATCGGCTAAGCCATGAACAACTTTGGCAAGTACATTAGCACTACATGGAACAATCACAAATAAATCAGCCCAGCGTGCTAGTTCTACGTGTTCAATAGGGTCTTCAATATTTGAATCAAATAAATCTGAGTAACATGGATTATGAGAAAGTGTTTCAAATGTTAATGGGGCAACAAATTCAGTAGCGTGTTTTGTCATTAACACTTTGATTTCATAATCTTTTTTTGATAGTTTGCTTACGATGTCGCAAGCTTTATAAGCGGCAATCCCACCACTTACACCAATACATATATGTTTTTTCATTGTTTTTTTCCTCTTTTGAATGACTTTATTATATTCTTTTTAGCTTTTCAAGACAATGTGCTAAAATAAGGATATGAAAATAATTGTAGCATGTGATTCTTTTAAAGGATGTATGACAAGTGAACAAGCCAATCAAGCCATTGAACGTGGAATCCATAAAAGCAATCCCCATCATGAAGTGGAATGCATTCCAATGGCAGATGGTGGAGAAGGAACCGCTTATGTATTGGGTTCTTGTTTAAATGCGACTTTACAAGCTGTACAAACACTTGATGCTTATGGCAATCGTATCACAACAAATTATTATATTACCGAAGATAAAATAGCTATATTAGATGTAGCTAGTTGTATTGGGTTAAGCATGGTGGATAAGTTTCATCGTAATCCTTTTATTGTGAATTCTCGAGGAGTAGGAATCATGATGAAAGATGCCGTTAATCGTGGTTGTAAACAATTGATTATTGGACTAGGAGGAAGCAGTACCACTGATGGAGGAATGGGAATTCTTCAAGAATTTGGAGTTGATTTCTATAACAACAAAATGGAAAAATTAAAAGCGAATCCCTACGGACTTCAAAAGCTAAGATACATCGATAAAACGAAATTTCAAAAACCAGATGTGGATATTATCGTTGTGTGTGATGTGAATATTCATTTATTAGGAGAAAATGGAACAACGCATTTCTTTGGGAAACAAAAAGGATTCTATCCATCTCAGATGAAAGAAGTCGATAAATGGATGGCCAATTATAATAATTGTATAAAGAAAACTTTCCATGTTGATTTAGATCAATTTGAAGGTGGTGGATGTGCCGGAGGAATTGGTGCTTGTTTAATGGGACTTTTTGATGCGAAAATGCTTCCGGGAGCCAATTTAGTTGCCCAAAAAAGTAAACTAGAACAACGCATTCAAGACTGTGATTTAGTAATTACCGGGGAAGGTCAAACCGATCGTCAAACGGAATTTGGTAAAGTTCCTTTTGAGATTCTACAAATTGCCAACCGTTATCATGTTCCTACGATTTGTTTAAGTGGGGCCTTGGGAATTGGTTATCAACAATTGTATAAACACGGGATGGCTGGTATTTTTTCAAGTAGTGATCGTGCCATGACTTTTCAAGTAGCGATTGACAAAGGGGAAGAAAAAATAGAAAATCTAGCATATGCGATTATTCATTTAATTGATGCGATTAAGGGGGACATATGAAATTTATAAAATGCATTGTAGCAGTTTGTATGATGTTGCTGTCTTGTTCTTGTGCTAAACAAGAGCCTTACCAACAAATTGAAATCACAACAGAAGAATTAAAAGAAAAACTGGATAATAAAGAAACATTTAAATTTATGGTGATTCGTGATAATTGTGAATTCTGTAATGCGTTGTATAACTACATTGATCAAACATCACAAGAACACGATGGTGTTATTTTATATACATTAGATTCTACTGATTTTTCTTTTAGTCGAGAAAGCCAAGAAGATGTATTGTCTTCTTCAACTGAAGAAGGACAGTATTTATTGGAACTTTGTCCTTATTTTTTATACACACCAACGATATATGTAGTTGAACAAGGAACAATTGTGAATAGCGGGATTGGTTTCAATGATTTGAATAAATGTGTTTCCATTTGGGACTTAGATTCTTTCATTGATTTCAATGAAGCAGAGGAAATTGAGTTTTGGGAATTTATTTCTTGAAACTTTTTTCATTATTTTTGAAAACAAATTTGAAAATGTAACTATTATTGATTATAATACTCTTACGGAGGTTAGAGTATGGCTATAGAAAATAATGCGACATTTTGGCAAAAAATCGATACAATCTTATTATCAAGCAATATTACGATTGATCGACCTAAGGGAACATGCCATTTCAAATATAAAAACTTAATTTATCCAGTTGACTATGGATTCTTAGCAGACACATTAGGATCGGATCAAGCTCCTATTGATATTTTTGTGGGAAGTAAGGATTCCAATGCGGTAGAAGCTATTGCGATTAGTGCCGATATTTTGAAAAAAGACTGTGAAGTAAAATTGTTGTTGGGTTGTACGGATGATGAAATGTTATCAATCATGGAATTTTTAAATCAGACAGAATTTCAAAAGGCAATTCTAATTCATAGAGGAAATCAAATTCCTGCTTGGGCAAATGAGGATTAACGGTGCAATCGCATCGTTTTTTTTATATAATAGAGTATATGGAAACATTTGAAATAAACAAAGCACTCGCTTATTTGAAACAAAATTATGTATTGTATTGCCTTGAGGCAAAGACGATTTTATTTATTAAAGATAGTATGATTGTGTTGCACCATGAAAATTGGCATTCTAAAATCAATGAATCTGATTTTATAAATTCTTTTTCGGATTCTCATTTTCAATTGATTGAAAAAAGTAAAGAAGAATTTATTTCTAAAGAAAAAGATGATGAATACTACCAATGGCGTTTTCATCATCAATAAGTCAGTCTATCATGTGCATCCAGGTTGCCTGATTCAATTGTTCAAAATATTGTTTCGCATTTGTGATATCCATATTAGTCCACTGTGAAAACAATTTATAGTGATTTAAACGTACAAGAATCGTTCCTTCTTGTCTTGGATAATCCAATAAGAATAATTTTTCAAAGCGTTCATATTCACTTACGACAAAAGAAAGGGCACTTGTTCGTAAAGAAAGATAATGGAAGGCATCATATACGCTAGCACTATCTAAATACATCATGTAATCAATACGAATAAAGTCTTTTAGGTTTTTATAAATTAGAAATCCCGTAATTTCATTGTCATGTTTAGTGACAATGATTTTTTTATTGGATGCGATTTGATAGTTTAGGAAAGTATCTAATTCTTTTTTTGTGTAATGGATACATCCATTAAAATTAGATAGAAAAGCTTCATAAACTGGAAATAAATCCATTTCTTCATGATAAGTAAATACATTCTTATCATTTCCTTTTTCACATTTATATGCTGGAATACAGTATTTCAATGTTTTTGAAATAGGATAAAAACTACGAGACTCAAATAATTTGGGAAAAGTTGTGTATACAATTGTTAATAAATCATTAGCTGAACTTTTATTAAGGGCTGCTTCTAATAAACTTGAAAAATATTTTCGTTGACGATAATCGGGTAAAGTAGCAGCCATAGTAAATACGGTAGCCATACATTTATTGTTGCCATTGTAGAATACTTTTCTTTTTGTTTGTAGACAAGAAACAACGCGATTATCCACTATCATACAAAACATACTCGATGGATCAAATTCGTATTTCATCCAAGCTCGTATTTGTATGGAATCCATATGAAGAATCGATTTCTCCAATAAAGATTGAATATCACTTTCTAGCCCAATGGCATTGTGCAAAATCATTGTTCATTGTCCTCATGTTCTGTGTATTCAACATCAATCACATTATCATCTTGAGTAGAACTTGATGTGGAATCATTTTTATGTATTTTATATTTACGAATAAATAAGGCAACAATCCACAGTACAATTAATACCGGAAGTAAATAAGAAAGCATAGGTATTATAATGCTGAATAAGATTAATATAATAAGTAATAAAATGAAAAATTCCATTGTGTCCTCCGTTTAAATAACTTTTTCTTTTTCTATGTCTTGAATCCAAATGGGGGTAATTGCTCCATTTGATAGTTCCATTAAATCTTTAGAAAGATCTTGTTCACTAATATATTTATATTTTACCATTTCGTTATAGTCAATTGATGTGATTTCAATATTATTTTTACGAAAATAAGCTTCGACTTTTCCAATCCAATCATAACCAAAAGTAATTTCATATTCATGAAATAAGCTAACTTCCGTTAATGTGGCTTTTTTTAAGGCTTCTTGAACACTAGAACTATAGGCTTTGACAAGTCCACCTGTCCCTAATTTGATTCCTCCAAAATAACGAACAACTACGACAAATATATCTTGCATCTGTTCATGAAGCAATACATTCAACATAGGGTGTCCGGCTGTTTGGGCAGGTTCTCCATCATCGTTAGAACGAACAATGTTTCCTATAACCATAGCTGTACAATGATGCGTGGCATCGGGATGTCTTTTTTTGATGATTTTTAGAAATTCTTTGGCATCTTCTTCGTCGTTGGTGCGATGAAGATATGTAATGAATTTACTTTTTTTTATTTCAATTGTGTTTGAACTATCTTCTTTAATTTTAGGCATATTTGTATTATATAGAATAAAATGATTGATTTCTATCATTTTAGTGCTATTATTACAAAGTTCTTTTTACAAAATGAGCATCAAATGTTTACTTTTATTTATTCATAAATAGGACTACAATAGAAGAAAAGCGAGGAAGAATATGGAAAAAGATATTAATGAAATTTCTTTTGAAATTATAGCTTATTCAGGAGATGCTCGTTCTTTTGCGTTTCAAGCTTTAAATGAAGCTAAGAAACAAAACTATGAAAAAGCAGATGAATTGCTGCAAAAAGCTAAAGACGCCGATGTGAAAGCACATCAGGCGCAAACAGATCTATTATTTGATGAAATGGCTGGTAAAGAAAGTAAAGTAAATGTTTTATTGGTTCATTCGCAAGATCATTTAATGACAAGTATGTTAGCTCTTGAATTAATTGAAGAAATGATAGAACTGTATAAAAAAGTTGATCAAAACCGATAATGGTTTTTGTTTAGTAGAAAGGAGAGATTATGACTAAAACACAAAGAAAAAAGAGTATTGTTGTGATTCTTTTACTAGCTGTTGTATTTTTTGTATTGGCACTGATTGTTCCTAGTCAACCGGCTAGTGAAACCATTCAAGAAGTAATGAAAGATGGCGTATTACATGAGGCCAATAAAATTTCATTATTTGGACTTGAAGTGAATCCTGGTTTAGTTTCAGGCTTTGTAGTAACAGGAATTATATTAACGATTTGTGTATTTATTCGCATCTTCTTAATTCCTAAATTTAGCTATGTTCCATCAAAAGTCCAAGTAGTGATTGAAATGGCAGTTGGGTATTTCCGTGATTTAGCTAAGTCAAATAGTCCTCATCGAAATAAATTCCTTGGAGCGTATGTATTTGCGGCTGGAGTTTATATTTTTGTGGGTACTTTATCCGAGTTATTTGGAATTCAATTGATCACAACAACAGGAATAAGCATTGAATTATCAGCGCCTTTATCTGATATAAATGGAGCTATCGCTATGGGGTTCCTCTCATATTTTGTGATTTTATCAGGTGGAATTATCAGTAATGGTCTAAAAGGAGCTGGAAGTGCATTAAAAGATTTCTCATTACCAATTTCAATGAGTTTCCGTTTATTTGGAGCATTATTGAGTGGATTATTGGTAACTGAATTAGTGTACTACTACATTAATTTAAGCTTTGTTCTACCGGTAATTGTCGGAATTTTATTTACTTTATTACATGCCCTTATTCAAGCATATGTATTAACGATGTTGACAGCTCTATTCTATGGAGAAGTTAGCGAACCTAAAAAACCAAAAGGAGAAAAGAAATGAAAAAATTAATGAAAAGCGTTATTTCAAGTACAAGTTTAAGTACAATGATGTTTTTAAGTCAAATGAATGTATTTGCTCAAGAAGCATCACAAGCATCTTCTAAAGCAATGCCAGCAGCTGTTGCCATTGGTCTTGCTGCTGCGGCTGGTGCCATTGCCATGGGTATGGCTATTAGTAAAGCTTGTGAAGGTGTATCTCGTCAACCAGAAGCAAGCGGTAAAATCCAAACTATGTTGATGTTAGGATTAGTTTTTATTGAAACTGCGATTATCTATGCATTAATTGTTGCGATTTTAATTATCTTCGTATTATAGGAGGGGTTTTATGCCTTTAAATATTGATTTCCAACAAATTTTTCTTCATTTATTTAACTTCGTGCTTTTAGGAGGCGGGCTATATTTATTGTTGTATAAACCCGTTGTAGAATTTATGGATAAGCGACAAGCTTACTATGAAAGTTTGGAATCTGACAAGAAACAAGCACTTCAACAAGCACAAGAAAAAGAAGAATTATATACTAAAAAATTAGATGAATTTGACCAGGATATGGCTGCTCATAAAGCAGAGGCTATCAAAGAATGCGAAAAATTAGTGAATGCGAGAATTGAAAGTGCCAAAGAACAAGCTGACAAGATTGTTAAGGATGCACAAGTAAAAGCTGAAATTCATCGTGATAAGATGGTTGAACAAGCCAAAGAAGAAATTACGGATTTAGCTCTTTCAACTGCTAAAAAGATGATGGAACAAGAAGATATGTATTCTCAATTCGTTAAAGCCGCTAATGAAGGTGAGCAAGATGAATAGTCCTAAAAAAGCCATTCTTTATAGCGCTCAAAAACCTACAGAAGCTCAAAAACAAGAAATACTTGATTTTTTAGAAAAGAAATATGACTGTGAAGTGTTATTGAAATATGAATGCGATGAAAAATTAGTCAATGGTTTTCGTATTTCAATAGGAGATGATTTCTATGACTGGTCAGTAGAAACGCGTCTACAACAACTTCAAAATCAATGGATGAAATCGTTAAAGAAATCCAATAATCAAATTATTCCTCTTTTACAAGATTCCCTTGAAAACTGGACACCAACGGTTATGGCCAATCAAGTGGGACATGTATTAAGCGTGGGAGATGGAATTGCCACAGTAAGTGGTTTACAAAAAGCTGAATATGGAGAAATTCTAATTTTCACAAATGGAATTCGAGGAATGGTTCAAGACCTTAGAAAAAATGAAATAGGATGTATCTTATTTGGCGATGACCGTGAAATTAGTGAAGGAAGCATTGTTAAGCGAACAGGAAAAATGGCTGGAATTCCAGTTGGAGAAGGATTTATTGGTCGTGTAGTTGATGCCTTAGGAAATCCGATTGATGATTTACCTGAAATTGAAGCGGAAGACTATTATCCAATTGAACGACAAGCTCCTTCTATTATTGAAAGACAAAGCGTCAACAAGCCAATGGAAACCGGATTATTAGCAATTGATTCAATGTTTCCAATTGGTAGAGGACAACGTGAATTAATTATCGGAGACCGTCAAACAGGAAAAACAGCTGTTGCTCTAGATACAATTGTGAATCAAAAAGGAAAAGATGTGATTTGTGTCTATGTAGCGATTGGCCAAAAAGCTAGTTCAGTAGCACAATTATGTCAAAACCTAAGACAAAGAGGCGCTATGGATTATACAATCGTAGTTTGTGCCACAGCAAGTGACAGTGCTCCTTTACAATACATTGCCCCTTATGCAGGTACATCGCTTGCCGAATTCTTTATGCATAAAGGAAAAGATGTATTAATTGTTTATGATGATTTATCAAAACACGCTATTGCCTATCGTACACTAAGCTTATTGTTAGAAAGAAGTCCAGGACGTGAAGCCTATCCAGGAGATGTTTTCTATCTTCATTCACGTTTATTGGAACGTTCAGCGCATTTAAGTGATGAATTAGGTGGAGGAAGTTTAACGGCTTTACCAATTGTAGAAACACAAGCAGGAGACGTATCGGCTTATATTCCAACTAATATTATTTCTATTACCGATGGACAAATTTTCCTTGAAAGTAATTTATTTTTCTCTGGACAACGACCAGCGGTTAATGTTGGTTTATCGGTTTCTCGTGTTGGAGGAGATGCGCAAATTAAAGCGATGAAACAAGCCGTTGGATCTCTTCGACTTGAATTAGCGCAATATCGTGAAATGGAAGTCTTCACGCAATTTTCGAGTGACTTAGATGATTCTACGCGTGAACAACTTCGCTATGGACAAGGATTGATGAGACTTCTTCGTCAACCACAATTTTCACCTTTAACACAAGCTCAACAAATTTATGTTTTAGTAGCAGGTCTAAATCGCTTATTTGTGAATATTCCGCTAAACAAAATTGATAAAGTTAAACAAGAACTTGTTGAATATATTGATAACGTTGCTAGTGAAATTAGTGTTGAAATCAATCATACCAAAGTATTATCCGATGAAAATCGTGAACGAATCTTACTTTTAAGTAAAGAATTTATGAAGAAGGTTCCAGAATATGGCATCAACAAAGGAAATTAAAAACCACATTAACAGTGTGCGTGATACTCAAAAAATTACCAATGCGATGTATTTGATTTCGTCTACTAAACTAACAAAAGCTAAAAGGGAATGGGATCATACGCGTCCTTTTTTCCAATATACACAAAAAGAAATTAAACGAATTTTTCGTACAGCTCCCAATCTTCAATCGCGTTATTTCTATCCATCTCAAGATGAGCCACCTCTAGATGGAACCTATGGATGTTTAGTTATTACGGCGGATAAAGGACTAGCGGGTTCGTATAATATGAATGTCATCAAAGAAGCCGAAAAACTTTTGAATAAACACAAAGATACGAAGTTATTTGTGGTAGGAGAATATGGTCGTCGTTATTTTATGAAACATCATATTCCTATTGAACAATCATTTTTATACACTGCGCAAAATCCAACGATGGATCGCGCCAGAGAGATTTGTTCAATGCTTCTTGATTTCTATGATCAAGAAAAATTAGAAAAAATATATGTTGTTTATACGGATATGTCGGGTATCGAACAACAAGCCAAGGTATTCCGTTTACTTCCTTTCCATCGATTTGAATATATGGAAGAAGATGATCTCGCAACGGATTTTGAATTTAATCCATCTTTGCAGGATGTACTTGAAAAATTGATGCCAAGCTATATTGCTGGTTTCATTTATAGTGCACTTGTAGATAGTTTTTGTTCGGAACAAAATGCGCGTATGAGTGCGATGAATTCCGCAAATCAGAATGCCGAAAAAATCTTGGCGGAATTAAAAGTGGAATACAATCGGGTAAGACAAGCTGCTATTACCCAAGAAATAACTGAAATTAGTGCGGGTGCAAAAGCCCAAAGAGATAAACGAAAAAAGAGGGAGGTACAAGATGAACATAGGTAAAATTGTTGAAATTTCAGGTCCAGTCGTAGATGTACTATTTGAAAATGGTACCCTTCCTAAAATTAAAGATGCCCTTAAAGTTGAAGTTGATGGCGAAGTTCGCATTATGGAAGTTTCACAACAATTAAAGGATCATATGGTGCGTTGTATTATGTTAGCGCCAAGTGAAAAGCTTCACCGTGGTATGGATGTAGTTGCGGATGGAAAAACGATTGAAGTTCCAGTTGGTGAATGTACATTGGGGCGAATGTTTAATGTATTGGGAGAGCCAATTGATGGTAAAGAGGCTATTTCAAATCAAGAAACAAGATGGTCAATCCATCGTCAGGCCCCAGCATTTTCTGAACAACAACCAAGTGTTGAAATCTTAGAAACAGGAATTAAAGTCATTGACTTATTGGAACCTTATCCAAAAGGTGGAAAAATTGGGTTATTTGGTGGAGCCGGTGTTGGTAAAACCGTTTTAATTCAAGAGTTAATTCATAACATTGCCATGGAACATGGTGGATATTCTATCTTTACTGGAGTTGGAGAGAGAAGCCGTGAAGGAAATGATTTATGGAATGAAATGAATGAAAGTGGTGTTGCATCTAAAACAGCACTTGTATTCGGTCAAATGAATGAATCACCTGGGGTTCGTATGCGTGTAGCTTTATCAGGATTGACAATGGCTGAATACTTTAGGGACCATGAAAACAAAGACGTTCTTTTATTTATTGATAACATCTTCCGTTTTGTACAAGCAGGATCTGAAGTATCAACTTTATTAGGTCGTATGCCTTCTGCCGTTGGTTATCAGCCTACCCTAGCAAATGAAATGGGATCGTTACAAGAACGTATCACATCGACTAAAAATGGATCCGTTACTTCGGTTCAAGCTGTATATGTACCAGCAGATGACTTAACAGACCCTGCTCCGGCAACAACATTTACGCACCTTGATGCGACAACGGTATTGTCTCGTAAAGTATCGGAACAAGGAATTTATCCAGCTGTGGATCCACTAGAATCGACAAGTCGTATTCTAGAAGAAGATGTAGTGGGAACAGAACATTATCAAACAGCTCGTAAAGTACAAGAAATTTTACAGAAATACAATGACCTTCAAGATATTATTGAGATTTTAGGAATGGATGAATTAAGTGATGAAGATAAATTAATAGTATCACGTGCTCGTAAAATTCAACGTTTCTTATCTCAACCTTTCCATGTAGCGGAAAAGTTTACGG
>JAQYFP010000079.1 GCA_028723085.1 Erysipelotrichaceae bacterium
GATTGCATGTGCCAATAAACTACTGCGAATAATTTATAGCATGTGCAAAAATGGTACTGTGTACCAACAAAAATAAAACATAGGTATTATAAACCATACAACACCTGAAAAAAAGACCTATTTTTCAGGATTTTTGTCGTGTGCACAAATGAAGCTTCAATTTCTTAAAAATTAGCTTGATTTATATTATCTAATTTTTTTATTAAGTTTTTTTGAATCAATAGAAAATCTATAAAATTCGTTCTAAAATAAAGACATGAACTATCAATTTACTTTAGCTTCTAAAAATGAAATCCAAGCTATCTTCCATTTATATGAACAACGAGTTCAATGGATGGATAACAAAAATATCCAACAATGGAATACAACCTATTACTTAGAAGCCTATCCAATCGATTATTATTACGACCAACAAATTAATAAATGTTTATATGTATTAAAAAACCAAGAAAAGATTAAAGGAGCGGTTTGTTTATTTGAAAACGATGAAAGATGGCCTAATCAAGTAAATGCTTATTATATTCATAATCTAGTGACTGATATAAATGAAAAAGGAGCTGGTAAAGTCATTCTTTCAAATATTGAACAAATGGCAATTCAAAACAATAAACAACGCCTTCGTTTGGATTGTGCTATTGATAACAAGTTTTTAAATCAATACTATGAACGTCTTGGTTATAAAATTGCAGGCACATGCCAAGAAGGATGTTATCAAGGAAATTTAAGAGAAAAAAAATTAGGAAGTGATTAATATGACCGATTGGATTTTGAATACATTTTGTATCGTTGTTATTCCTATAGCCCTAATTTTATGTGGTTTATTTATGTGGAAGTCTTGTCCTAAAAAAATCAATGGATTGATTGGATATCGTACAACTCGTTCCATGATGAATCAAGACACATGGACTTTTGCGAACATGTATTGTGGACAACTTTGGTGGAAAATGGGTTGGTGTATGTTGATAGGAGCCGTAATCATTCAAACCATTACTTATTCTTTCAATCAAAAACTATTTAACATCATTAGTCCTATTATCATGGTTTTAGAATTTGTTTTAATGTTCTATTCTATTTCCATGACTGAAAAAGCTCTCAAAGAACATTTCACCGAAAATGGAAGACGAAAATAAGGAGATTTTATGGCAATTCAAATAAAAACAGATTTATGTATCGGGTGTGGAGAATGTATCAAACATTGTCCTATTCCTGATGAACCCATTACTTTAACTAAAAAATCATTTTTAAGTAAAAAACAAGTCGCAATACTAAATAATGAATCTGAATGCATTGAATGTGAAAACTGCATTCTTCATTGTCCTGTACAAGCGATTTTCTTATAAGGATAGAATATGAAACTTATTTATAAAGGAAAATTTAATGGAAATCCTGATAGTTTACCTCACGGTGAACATAAAGAAGGTGCAGTAAAATTTAAAGAAATTGATGATCCTAAAAAACTTGGATTGATTATGAATGTTCTTTCTATTTTCTTATTAATTTTTCTAGAAGGATTATGTGCTATTAGAAGTGGCATTGTGTTCAATGTCTTCGGTGCTCTATTGGCTCTTTTATCGATGTTTCCTCATGAATTTTTACATGCGATTTGTTTTAAAAAAGAAGTCTATTTATATACCAATTGGAAACAAGGAATGTTGTTTGTGATAGGATGTGAAGATATGAGTAAAACAAGATTCATATTTTTATCTTTACTTCCTAATCTTGTCTTTGGCATTATTCCCTTATGCATTTATTTTATCAATCCTCAGTATTCTATTTTAGGAACACTTGGTGTCTTTGCGACAACAATGGGAATTGGTGATTACTATAATGTATTCAATGCCTTAACACAAATGCCAAAGGGTGCTCGAACTTATTTATATAAATTTAATTCGTATTGGTATATACCATAAAAGGTGATAGTCAACTATCACCTTTTAAAACATTAATCTTTTGTGAGTTCTAGCGCACGATTAATTGCGGCATCAATATTATCCATGAAATTATCACGACCAATTCGATCTACATATCCAGCTTTTTCTAATGCTTTCATTGGTTGGGCATTCACATGTGATAAAATAAGTGTTACGTTTTTTTCTTTACATTCTTCAAATAAAGATTCAATCGCATTCATTGCTGTAACATCAATAGCTGGTACAGAACGCATTCGTAGTATTAAACATTTTGTGTATTGTTTCGTTGTGATTTTTCCAATGACATCGGCTGCACCAAAGAACAATGGGCCTTCAATTTCATAGACACGAATACTTTCTGGAAGATTACATAATTCTTCTTCATCGTCATATCGCCATGATCGAACATCGGTTTCATCACTCATTCGTTTCATAAATAATAGACATGCCAACAACATACCGATTTCAATGGCTACAACTAAATCAAATACAATTGTTAGTCCAAAAGTGACAATCAATACAGCTACATCGCTTTTAGGTGCTGTTTTTAATAAATTCACAAATGTTTTCCATCCACACATGTTATAGGCAACCATAAACAAGATAGCCGCAATGCATGGCATTGGAATTAAAGCAGCATAAGGCATAAGTACTACTAAAACAAGAACTAAAACTAAGGCATGAACCATACCAGCAACTGGTGTTCTTCCTCCGTTTTTAATATTGGCAGCTGTTCGAGCAATCGCTCCTGTAGCTGGAATTCCTCCAAATAGACCACTTGCGACGTTTCCTAATCCTTGTCCAATTAATTCCATATTCGAATCGTGTTTTCCATTAATCATTCCATCAGCTACAACACAAGACAATAGTGATTCAATTGCAGCTAAAATCGCAATGGTAAAAGCATCGGATACACTATTGGAAATAATTTCAAAATTAATGGTTGGCAAATGGAAAGATGGTAATTTGTTACTGATTGTATATAAATCACCAATCGTATTCACATTTAAATTTAAGAATTGCACTAAACAAATTCCTACAAGAACAGCAACCAAGGATCCTGGTATTTTTTCAGTAATCTTAGGCATCACAATTAATACCACTAAACAAATCAATCCCACTAATAAAGCTTCTACATTTATAGTATTAAAACCAGCGATAAACGCTTCAAGTTTTTCCATTGTTTCAATCACTGGCATTCCACTTGGATAGACAACTCCAAAGAAATCTTTTAATTGTCCAATGACAATCGTAACCGCAATTCCCGCTGTAAATCCGGTTGTGATGGTAAAAGGAATAAACTTAATCAAGCTTCCTAGTCTACACATTCCCATAATCACTAAAAAGATTCCGGCCATAATCGTAGCAACCACTAAGCCATCAAAACCATTTTTAGCAACAATTCCGGCAACAATGGTCGCAAAAGCGGCCGTAGGACCAGCAATTTGTACTTGGCTTCCTCCAAATGCCGAAATCACAAATCCCGCAACAATGGCTGTATAAATTCCTTGTTCAGGTTTCACTCCACTAGCCAAAGCTAGAGCAATTGATAAAGGCAAAGCAATAATAGCGACAATTACTCCTGCTACTACGTCTTTACAAAATTGTTCTTTTGAATAATGTTTCAATGTTTTAAACAACATTGGTTTCATTTTTTCCATATTCTCTCCTTCAAAGCGTATTTATTATACATAAAAAATTGAAACTGAGTATTGTTTTTTTTACATAACTTTGTATATTAAGCTTATGAATATCATTACTAAATATAGAATCCTTCACTATTTCCATAAAAATAATATAATCGATGAAACGAGTGCTATTCGTATGGATTCAATCAATGTGGATGTACTTGTAAAAGATGAATGGTTAATCAAACACAATGATTCTTATTATTTAAATATTTTAGTTTATCAGTGGCGTATGAAATATCGTTATATACAATTGATAGGCATTCTGTTATTAATTATTTTATTTTTCCTATATGCTTTTAAAAATTATGTGTTTTTTAGATATCGATATTAACTAAAAAAGGAGCCCTGGCTCCTTTTGTTCGTATATTTAAATTAGATGCATCAATTCTATTTTCTGTTTTTCTTTTTAATTTTCTTTTTAGCTTGTTTTTCATCTTCACCAATGACTCTTGTTTTCGCTAAGTAATCATGGATACTTCTTTGGGAAACGGTACCAAATACAAGCATACCCGAAATAATGGTAATAATCACACCAATGATTTCTAAATAATATTCCACATAGAAACCTGTTGCCAATGTCAACATTTGTCTAAAGTAATTTGATACAACAATAGCCGATCCCTCTAGTAAGAATAAACCAATTCCTTGGCGAATTAATAATTGTTTAAAAGTAATGTTTCCATAATCTTCGTTGTTCACAATTTTAATTTTCATCCAATGTTTAGCTAATGTTTGTCCTGGATATACTTTATATGGAACATAAATATAGTACACAAAAGCGACTACGATACATAAAATACCCGCAATATATGACCAATATTCAGGAAATCCCATTCCTGGAAATACATATAGGTCACTAAACATGTCTGAGCTTCCTGTTACTAAAGCAAAGATTAAAACAGCTGGAAATCCACAAATAATTCCTCCAATGGCCCAATCTAATACATAGGCAATAGCTCTTTTACTTACAGGAACCTTCACGGGTTCTTTGTCCATCCATTTTGTTAGTTTCATCCAAATCATTTGTAATTGATGCATAAAATCCTCCTATTATTTTGAATATAAATAATCCATCGCTAATTTAAATCTACGTAAACCTTCTTTTAATTTTGATTGTGGACAACCAATATTCATACGTAAATATTTTTTGCCCCCATAGACTTCGCCTTTCATTATACCAATTCCACCGACATTTACTAAAGCATCTTGAATTTGTTCGCTTGTATATGGAACATTGCGAGCATCAATCCATGCCAAGTATGTTCCATCTGGAATCGTAAATTTAAAGTCTGGTAATTCATTTTCGATGAAGTCATGTAAAATGTTCATATTTTCTTTAATGTGTTCATTTAATTGATCCACATAATCATCGCATTGTGTATATCCAATCATTGTGGCATACATTCCAAAAATACTAACAGAATTTAAGAAATCTTTTCTTCTTGTTTGTACTAAGAATTGTTCTCTAATTTCTTTATCTGGAATCATTAAATACGATCCAATTAATCCAGGTGTATTAAATGTTTTACTTGATGAACTAGCCGTATACAATTGATCATATTCATTTATATAAGACAATAAAGGAATATTTTTATGATCTCCTATTTGAACATCCATATGAATTTCATCGGAAATAATCTTAACTTGGTATTGTTTACAAATACCAACGATTTTATCCATTTCATCTTTTGTCCAGATTCTTCCTGTTGGATTGTGTGGTGAACACAACAATAACAATTGACAAGTTTGTGCCTGTTTTTCAAATTCATCAAAATCAATTTCAAAACGACCATTGCGATCCACTAAACGATTCGCAACTAATTTTCTATCGTTTTCTTGAATTACTGAATAAAAAGAATCATACATTGGTTCAAACGTAAGAACACTATCCCCTGGTTTTGATAATAAGCGAATCAATACCGATACAGAATACATTACCGTTGGACTATATAAAACCCAGTCTTCTTCTAAATCAGTGTCAAATTTTCTTTTATAGTAATTTGTAATAGAGGATTTGAAATCATGGTGATTCCATCTTGTGTATCCATAAATTTGGTGTTGAGATAGTTCTTGTATTTTTTCTGTAATTGGTTTAGGAATAATGAAATCGGTATCTGAAATCGAAAAAGGAATTAAATCTTTTTTATTGAACCGATCTTCAATGTAATCCCATTGTGTACAATACGTTCCTAAGCGATTATGAACTTCATTAAAATCATATTTCATTTATTTTTCCTCCAAAATGATATAATCTTTTGTCGTTTTATTCAATGGAACACCTACACCATTTTCAATTAAAACATCGTCTTCAATGCGAATTCCACCTACTCCTGGTACATAAACACCTGGTTCGCATGACATCATCATACGATTTTTTAAAATGGTTTTACTTTGAGAATTTAAAGTTGGACCTTCTCCATCTTCACCAATTCCTAATCCATGTCCAAGTCCGTGATTAAAATATTCACCATATCCAGCTTGTTCAATAACATCTCTTGCGGCTTTGTCCACATCACTGGCAACTGCTCCTTCTTTAATGGCTGCTAATCCAGCTAATTGTGCTTTTAATACTACGTCATAGATTTCTTTGATTTTAGGATCGGGTTCTCCAATAAAACAAATACGCGTCATATCAGATTGATAGTTATTATATTGAATCCCAAAGTCAATCATGATAGGCTCATGGGCTTTTACTTTTCTTTGTGTAGGTCTTCCATGTGGTAGAGCGGTTCTTTCTCCGGTTGCGATGATTGTATCAAATGACATTTGTTGGGCCCCTGCTTTAATAGAATAATATTGTACTAAGGCACTAATTTCATATTCTGTCATTCCCACATGAATGTGTTGAATGACTTCTTGATAGATTTCATCGGTAATGGCAATCGCCTCTTTCATTGCTTCAATTTCTTCGTCTTCTTTTAAGATTCTTAGATTGGCAATTTCACTATCTAATAAATGAATATCAAATCCCAATGCTTTAATTTGTTCATATTCTTTCGCTAAAATTTGATACGCTTCTACCCCTAAACTCTTACAACCTTTTTCTTTTAAAATTGATTCAACGGTCGCTAAATAGTTACGACCTGTTAAATGAGGATTATGTAAAATGATTTCTAGGTCGTGTTCTCTTTCTTTTGCTTCGGTAATATAGCGACCATCAACTATTAAATAACCATTTTCTTTGGTAATCAATACTTGGCATCCACTTCCTGTCATTGTATTCATCCATTTTTTAACGGTTTTACTTTTAATTAATAGGGCGTCTATATTTTCTTCTTTTAAAAATGCTTGGATTTTTTCAATTCTTTTTGCCATAATTTTCACCTCTTTAAAGAAAGGCAAGCCGAAGCTTGCCTTTTAAATATTAGAAGTCTAAGTCTAAATCTTCTAAGATAGCTGCATCTTCTGCGCTGATGTCAGCACTTGTATCATTAGCACCATAAGTTTTTTCATAAATTTTAACAAATGGATACCATAAAATAATAGATAAAATTAATTGTACAGCATTTACTGGAATAGACATGACGTCTAAGTTAGTTAAGAATCCTTCTAGGAATACTCCTACATATGGTGGAGTGAATGTTGAACATTTCATGATTCCGAAATATTGAGCCCATCCACCTAATGAACCAATAATACCACCACCAATTACGAATGGGATGAAGAATAATGGGTTCAATACGATTGGAGCACCAAATAAGATTGGTTCATTGATACCAAATAATGCTGGGATTAAGGCAACACGTCCAATTTGTTTTAACGCTTTATTCTTACTCATAAAGCACCAGAATACACATCCAATTGTAACACCTGTTCCAGTGAAGTTACCGAATGCTGATTCAGGACCTGGACAGTAGAAGTGCATTGCAGTTCCACCAGCTTGTACAGCAGCGATATTTTCAGCCAAGAATTGAGTTGAAATTGGGCTAGTAATTGGACTCAATACTGATGGGTGAATACCGAAGAAGAATAATAACGCTTGTAACATCTTCAAGAATGTATATGCGATTGGGTTGTCCATAGAACCTACTAATGGAGCAAAAATATTCGTGAAGATTAGAGGTGGCATTGTATGGAAAACATTTACACAAACAATACGTACAATTAAGAAGAAACCAATAACAATAACTGAAATAGGAATCATTTCGAATGAACGAGAAACGAAATCAGGTACTGAATCTGGCATTTTAATTGTAAAGTTTTTCTTTTTACACCAACGGAATAATTCAACAGCAATAATAGCCGCAAACATAGCAGCGAATAAACCTTTAGGACCGAAGAAAGTTTTGCTGATTCCTCCGTCTTCAGTGTATTCAACAACCATCATTAAGAAGGCGATGATTCCCATAGTCATTGAACCTGGAACGTCTTGTTTATATGAAGTTGCTAAGTGGTATGAAATAATTGCTGTAACGTAAAGTGACATTAAAGCCATACCTACGTTATATGGAATATAGATTATGTCTAAGTTATTTAAAATCCATTGAGAAATAACATTGTTTTCCCCAATCATGTTTGGAATTGCTTCTGGAATCAAACAGAAACTACCAACAATTAATAATGGTGTCATGGCAACCATTGCTTTTTTAACGGCACTTAAGTGAACTTCTTTGTCCATTTTGTTAGCAATAGGTGTCAAGTATTTTTGCATAAATGCTTCAAATTTATCGAACATCTTTAATACTTTCCTCTCTTTTAATACTCAATTTTTTATTTGTTTAAATCAGCTTTTTTACGAGCAACTAATACTTGTTTCATAACTGTTGCTCCATCCATTTTTCCATATGTTTCTTGGTTAACAATTACATAAGGAATTTTATATGGATCAATAATTGGTTTAATGTAGTCTAATTTGTGAGCAATTTGTGGTCCAATAACAAGGCAGTCACAGTTTTCAACTTCACTTGATAATAGATCAACAGGAATTGCTTTAAAACTAAAATCAGCGTCGTTTAGTTTTGCGCTCTTTTTAACAACATCTTGCATACTTCCCATTAACATTGTTGTTGAAAGCCCACCAGCACAACATAGAATAATTCTCATCTTACTTTTCCTCCTTTGCTTCAAATACATTTATTAATTCCCCAATTAGATCTCTCGCTAATTGAGAAGTCATATAATGGTCTTGTGCATGAACCATTAATAACCCAATTTCCGGTTTATCCTCACTGCCATTTAATTCAGCTTGGATTAATTCAGTTTGAACTTTATGAGCTTCTAAATCTGCTTTGCGTGCTTCATCAAGCAATTTTCGAGCTTCATCGTATTCTCCTGTTTTTACTTTCTTTAAGGCATCAAAAGCCAAAGCTTTACTTTGCCCAGCCGAAGAAATCATCCCTAAGATAATTTGTTCTGTTTTAGTCATTTCTACATCCTCCTAAAAAATCTATAAATGAAAAATATTTTTCATATGTTAAGTCCAAAGCAAGATTTTTAACTAATTGAATTAAGTTATCTAAATCATCGCTATGAACAAATGAATAAGATCCATGGCAATAACGAAGAGGAATCCCTAAAACCAATGCCAATCTTCCACCTCTTTCAAGATGAGAATTTCCACCATCGGTTCCTCCTCCACCAAACATATCACTTTGATATGGAATGTTTAATGCATTTGCCAATTCCTTAACATATTGTAATAACTTTATATTCGGTGATAACGTTTTATCGTAATGAACAATCATAGGCCCTTTTCCGATTAAACGATGATTTGTATAGTTTTTAACTAATTCTGGATTGTTGGCAACATCTAAAGCAAATACAACATCTGGCTCAATCACATGTGATGCGATTTTTCCTCCACGTACACCAACTTCCTCACTACTTGTTCCCACAAAATAAAGGTCGTTTTCAACCTCTTTTGGTAGTTGTTTCATCGCTTCAATCATGCAATAACAACCAGAGCGATCATCCATCGCCTTACCAGCATAGACTTTATCTTGTAGTTGTCTTGCCTGTGAAGCAAAACATACCATATCACCAATATCGATTCCTAAGTCTTTTACTTCTTGACAAGTATCTACGCCAATATCGACATACATGTCTTTGACATTTCCTTTGTCGTCTTTAGTAACATTTAGTAGTCCTTCAATTTTTCTTCCGTCTTTGGTTTTAATTCTTACCATCTGCATTTCTTTGCTTTTGGCTTGAACCCCACCAATTGCTGTTAAATAAAGGAAACCAATATCAGAGATGTGACGAACCATAAATCCCACTTCATCGATGTGAGCACAAAACATAATTTTTAATGGTTTTTCACTTGTTCCTTTTTTATGAAAAATAATGCTTCCTAATTTATCGCAATATACTTCATCACAATAAGGAGCACATTCACGATATAGGATTTTTCGTACTTCATCTTCATTAGATGCGATACTATCGGCATTGCTTAATTCTATTAATAATTCACTATTCATTTGTTCCCCTTCCTATCAATTTCATGACACTCATCATTTCTTCAAATGAATTCACATTGACCATCATATTTACATATGCCGGATTCTGCATGAGTAAATATAACTTCTGGGTAATTACTTTATACATTTCAACTTGGTCTTTCTTTAAACAAATCATAAATACAATTTTGACTTCTTTGTCATTTTGTATAAATGGTTCTTTTAAGATAGCCACCGAAATTATACTTTTATTGGCATCAGTTTCAATTGGATGGGGAATACAAACCCCATTCATATAAATCGTACTCACATACGATTCTCTTTCTAAGACAAGATTTGTGAAACCTGGTTGTCCATATCCTTTTTCTTCTAATTCATGTCCTAATTTCTTTAATAGCGTTTCATAGTCATTTGCTTCTACAAACTTAAAGAATTCTTTGGAATAGAAGGAGTTATACATAGGATGTTCATTAATTAAGATATATGGATCGTATTCTTCACATTGTAGAATTTGTTTGATTTTCACTAAGTCTTTATCATCTAATAATTCTTTGATGTAAATAACGGGTGCTTTTATCTCAATGGATAAAGGAATTACAGTAAAAATCAAATCAGGTTCAAAGGCTTTTAATTCATCTTGTTGAATATAAGAATACGTTTGGACTTGTGCTTTAGGGAATAAAGACTCAATTTGAATCTTTATCATATAAGCTGAGCCACCACCTGATGAACAAACAATTCCAATGCGATTATACGACATCAATTTTCCTAATTTTTCTTTTTCCATGTGGGTTGCGAAGTGCATTGCCACAAAACCAATTTCATCAAATGTCACTTCTACATCATATTTTTCATGTACCATGTTACAAAATTGAATCGCAATATTAAACATCATAGGATAGGTGATATTTAATTCATTTGCTAATGGATTTTGATACGAAATTTTATTGTGTAGTCGATCAATTAATAATGAAACATGCGCTAACAACATTTTTTTGAAATCTTCATCAGAAGAAAAATTTGAATCATAGATTTCATCAATGTTTTTGATAAACAATTCAATATCTTCTTCTAAGTTTTCACTTTCAATAAGATTTCCTGTTTCTCTTTTAATGTTTTTATTTAATATATTGATAACATCTTTAATGCTTTCTAAGTTAAAGAACACATGGTATTTCTTTTCTAAAGCTGAAATTAGAAATTCCGCAACGCGATGAATCGAATCCATTTGATTAAATCCAAATTCATCTTTTTGTTCTTTCTTAACATAAGATGTATAAACAATCACTTTCAGGTATTCAATCACATTTAATAACTCATTGTAATTGATGGTTAATCCTTCCTTATTTAATTGTTTTACCAAAGTTTGTTCCACATCATCAAAATCACATACCACTTCATTTACAGCACTTTGAATAAAAACATTTTCATTTAAATACGCTTCTACTAAGTATTTCTTCAAATACGTCATTTCATATTGTAAGCGAATACCATAGTGTGCTCTTTTTTCTAATTCAAAGTGATAACTATTGGCTAGTTTTTCCACATCCTTCATGTCATGTTTAATCAAGGCATTAGATACTCGGAAAGTCTGGGCAATGGAATCAATGGATACATAATTGTTTTGAATGGCTAAATAAGCCAATATGTGGGATGGTCTTTCTTTTACATGAAAGCTAACTCCACTATTTAAATCATCAAGAAAATCATTGAATAAATTTTCATTGGTGATTTCTAATAAATATCCAGCTCCTCGTTTGGTATGTAGTTGAAATCCTTTACGAGAAGAAATGCGCATTAAATAAGAGAGATCATTTTGAATTGTACGCTTTGATACTTCAAATTTATTTATAAAGTAATCCAAGGAAAGATAGTTCTTTTCTTCCACGAAACACTTCATAATGGAATACAATCTCATGATTCTTCTCCTTTCCGCGCTAAAAATAGGATATTTCTTTGGCTAGTCTAATTATATATAGTTTTTTTTACACACAAAAGGTAAACGCTTACATTTGAAAGTGCAATAAGTTACCTAATGTTATACCAATTGCCATGGATTTTCTTGTCCTTCAATAGTTTTTATGGCATTTGTTATAGAATACTCAACCATATCACTTACTGCTTGATGTGTGAAAAAAGCGGTATGTGGTGTCAACATCACATTTGGAAAAGATTTTAAAATTAATAATTCACGATTATCTAAAATCTTATTTTTTAAGTCTTTATAATAAAGATGATGTTCATTTTCCACAACATCTAAAGCTGCATATCCAATGCGGCCTTCTTCAATGGCTTCAATTAAGGCAATTGTATCAATTAACCGTCCTCGTGCCGTATTTACGATGATAACATCCTTTTTCATCTTTTGTAAAGCTTCTTTGTTAAGCATATGATAGGTTTGTTCCAAAGCAGGGGCATGTAACGTAATAATATTAGCTTGTTCATACAATGTGTCTAAATCGACATATTCTGCGTATTTTTTTACATTTTCGTTTGGGTATAAATCATACGCAACAATTTTACAATTGAATCCACTTAATAAACGAATCACTTCTTGACCAATTTTACCGGTTCCAATCACACCTACTGTTAAGTCTTTTAATTCTCTTCCACGAATGTGTTCTAAGCTAAAGTCTTGACTTGAAAAACGTTCTAAGATTAGCTTCATATTACGAAGTGACATTAAAATCATCATAACCGTATATTCCGCAACACTTGAATATGTATAGCTTACATTTCCGGCATGCATTCCATATTTTTTACATGCATCTAAATCAATGTGATCGAATCCAATTGTGCGAGTGGAAATATATTGAACTCCATGTTTCTTTAATTCACATACAATGGCTTCATCTACTTTTGTTGTCATAATACTAACCGCCTGGGCTCCTTGACATAAAGAAACTGTTTCAAGGGTTAATGGTTCTTTGGTTTTTACTAAATCGATTTCATATTTTTGAGCATATGCATCGATTAATTCATTTTCATCTTCTCTTACACTATAAAAAACAATCTTCATACTCTATTCCTCCTGCTTTGTAGTATAAGAAATTGTAAACGTATACAAAAGGAAAGAAATTGGATAATAAAATGTAAAAAAATACCTTAATTAAGTAATTATGGTATAGTTAAGAAATGAAAACAATTGTGAAACATTTTAATGAACTATCAAATATTGAATTATATGAAATTCTAAAAGTAAGATGTTCTGTCTTTGTATTAGAACAAACTTGTTTGTATCCTGAATTAGATGACAAAGATCAAGAAGCTTATCATGTCTTTATTGAAGAAGACAATGAAATCAAAGCGTATTTAAGAGTATTAGATAAAGGAGTTTCTTTTGAAGAGGTATCCATTGGAAGAGTCCTAACAACACAGCGTAATAAAGGATATGGAAATATAATTTTAGAAAAAGGAATTCAAGTAGCCAAAGAAAAATTCAATGCCAAGGCAATTCGTATTGAAGCACAGACCTATGCGAAAGGATATTATGAAAAGTTTGGCTTCAAACAAGTTTCGGATGAATTTTTAGAAGATGGAATTCCTCATATTGAAATGTTGTATATTAAATAAGAGAATAGTATAATAACCGTGTTACAGAGTAGATATGTATGCGTATAGTGCCAATTGAACAGGGAGTTGTCAATGGACGAAAGCGAAAGCGCGATATACATATCGATTCCCACTGTTGCAGGAAAAAATATAAACCTCTTTTTTCCAGGCAATAATGGAAAAGGAGGTTTTTTTATGTTGAAATCTGTACAAACAATCAAAGACAGCTGTAAAGAATTAAAACAAGTATCTTCCCTTACTGGAACGGCTCTTCTTACAGCTCTTAAAGCCATTCTAGCGCAATTCACAATTCCCGTTTCAAACATCTTTGAAATTGGTTTTACCCAAGTGGTTGTAGGAGTTTGTGGATTGTATTATGGACCAGTTTTAAGTGGATTAGCCGGTATTTTGATGGACAACATTGAATATCTATTAAGACCATCGGGTCCTTACTTTCCAGGCTTTGCTCTTAATGAATTTATGACGGGTTTTCTATATGGTTTATTTTTCTATAAACAAGAAAACATTAGTTGGAAACGTGTATTATGTGCTCAATTATCAGTTACATGTGTAAACAACTTATTTTTAACTCCATTGTGGTTATCTATATTATATGGTAAAGCTTTCCATGTTTTATGGATGAGTCGCCTAACAATTCAGTTTATTCGTTTCCCAATTGATTTTGCACTATTATATATTGTGATTCGTACCGTAACTAAAATACGTAAACCAAGGGTCTAATCATCTTGACTAGACCCTTTTTTAAATAGGATTCCTTTTTTCCATAGTTGATATACAAATTCCAATGCCGTACAAATAATCAATAAAATTGATGTAACACTAATTATAATAAACCAATCTTTATTTGACAAATACGTAACATCACTAATCATAAGATAATATATTACCCAAGTCACAAATACAACAAGAAGCCAAGCGCTTCTTTTCAAAGTTGCCTTAACACATTCTTCTATTATTTCTTTTTTATTATTGTTCATAAGTCTTACTCTTTTTTTAAGATTAATCCCTTTTTCCTTAGTTCATTTATAAATTCTATAAAAATAAATAGAATTACTACAAAAATAGATGCACCAGCCACAAAGCCTATACTTTTCTTTTCTACTCCAGGAGATGGATTCTGTCTTCCCAAAATGTTAATCACAATTAAAACTAAGATTACTAATGAAGTTGGTAAACGTTTACGCAAAGCTGTAATAAAACATTCTTTTATTATTTCATTTCTATTATTTTTCATAAGCCTCGTCTCCTTTCTAGTTTACTTTTATCTATTTAAATTATAAAAACAATTTTGTTTTAAAACAATTCTACTTTTATCTATATGTATTTGATATAATTTGATAGTGGATATAGGTTAAATTACTTTCTAATTATTCAATCCTAATCTATAATATCAATATGAATTATGGAAATATAAAATACTATGACATTGCCAATGGGCAAGGTGTTCGTACAACTTTATTTGTATCTGGTTGCACAAATCATTGTTTCGATTGTTTTCAACCTGAAACATGGGATTTTAATTATGGAAAACCTTTTACCGATGAAGTTGAAAATCAAATTATTGAATCTTTAAAACCAAGTTATATTAAAGGATTTACTTGTTTAGGAGGAGAACCATTTGAGTTTGAGAATCAAAGACGTTTGGTTTCTTTATTCAAACATATTAAAGAAGTTTATCCTAATAAAACGATTTGGTGTTTTACAGGTTTTATTTTAGATCAAGATTTATTAGATGGAGGAAGAAGACATTGTGAAGTCACGGATGAAATGTTGTCTTATATTGATGTATTAGTTGATGGACCATTTCAAAAGGATAAATACAATATTCAATTGGCTTTTAGAGGAAGTGAAAACCAACGTATTATCGATCTAAAGGCTTCTTTAGAAAAACAAGAGGTTATTTTATACATGGAATAAAACAGCTTTGAGCTGTTTTTTTTTTAATATTAAAAAAGCCACTAAAATAGTGGCAAAAGTAAAGTGGGATTTCACTGACGATTATAATCATCTTCTACACGAACAACATCATCTAAGTAAGGTGTACTCACTTCAATAAAAACAGAGTCTTCTAGAGCTGTTACGCGGTGTTTATATGTAGGTAAAGCATGGATAATATCACCTGGATTGTAGACATTGGTTTCCATTTCTTTATTGATGTTGTCTTCTTCAATTGATAATTGTCCTGATAATACATAACTATGTTCTTCTTTATAGTTATGATATTGAAGGGAAGTACGGCATCCTTTCTTTAAAAAGATTTCTTTTAATGCATAGTGATCGGTAACCGCAATCCATTTTTCATATCCCCATGGTTTTTCAATATATTTATTTAATTCTGCTCTCATTCCCTTCTCCTCCTATTATTCCATATTAGCGTGACGTCCAAACATTGTGTCACTATCCATATTGTTCTTTTCCATCAACATCATAATCGCAATGTCCATGAAAATTCCTTCAGATTGTTCGAATAAAGAACCCATTGGTTGAATCGATTTAATGTCTCCTTGTTTGGCACTCTTTGGACTTGGAGCACTGATTTCAACGACGACATCTGCCATTTTAGCAATTGTTGATTCGGGATTAATCGTAATTAAAGCGACTTTAGCTCCGACTTCTTTGGCTTTTGTGGCATGGTTTACTAAACTCTTAGTTTCTCCTGAACCTGAACAAATGACTAATAATCCGTTTTCTCTAATATTAGGTGTACAAGTTTCTCCTACTACATAACTGTGTACGCCCATGTGCATTAAACGCATCGCAAATCCTTTAATTTGAAATCCTGAACGACCGGCTCCAGCACAGAATACTTCATCGGCTTGGTCTACTAATTCTACGAATTGGTTGGCTTTATCGATATCAATTCTTGATAAAGTGTGTTGTAGTTCGTTTAAAACGACACTGGCATAATCTCTATTATTCATGTTTCCTCCTATTTTAAATGATCCTTAATTTCTTTGGCATAGGCGCTACGATCTTGTGCGTTACAAATTGCTCCTCCTACAACTACGATTTCGCATCCTTCATTGACAATGGCATCAACGGTTTGAAGTTTAACTCCACCTGCTACAGCACTTTTGGCATTTTTGATAACACTGTTCACTGTTTTTAAATCATCTAATGGATCTTGTCCTAAGGCTTGTACATCAAAGGCAGTGTGTACACAAATGTAGTCAACTCCCATGGCATCAATTTCGATAGTTCTTTGTTTTAAATCACTGACCGCAATCATATCAACCATAACTTTCTTTCCGTGGTTTTTCGCACTTTCCACAACACCTTTAATTGTTTCATCGTGGCTTACTCCCAATACTGTTACGATATCGGCACCGGCATCAAAGCATTTATCAGCTTCGTATTTTCCAGCATCCATGATTTTGGCATCGGCTAATACTTCAATTTCAGGGAAGCGCTTTTTGAATTCACGAACAGGAACCATTCCTTCTTCAATCACAAATGGTGTTCCTACCTCGGCAATATCAACAGATCCTTTTGTTTCTTCTAATAATGTAATGCATTCGTCTAGTGTTAATGTGTCTAGGGCAACTTGTAGTTTCATATATACTCCTCTTTTCTTTTGGTACTTTAAATATAAATGATTTTAAAATATAAACAATATCAAAACTTGGTTTTCCAATATATACAATGTTATAATGTTGGAAATAAAAGATTAATCAAAGTTTATCCAAGAAAAAGGAGACAAAATGCCAAGAAACACCAAAAATCGAAGAGATCAAATTTATCAAAAAATATTAAATGAAAATAGTGTACGTATTGTCGATTTAGCCAGTGAATTTAAAGTGAGTTCCGAAACCATTCGAAAAGATTTATCTATTCTTGAATCACAACAATTAATCACCAAAAAACATGGAATAGCCGAAGTTAATCAAGATTATAATCAACTTCCTTTAGATATTAAAATGGGAGAACACATCAAGGAAAAAGAACAAATTGCCAAAAAAGCTTTAGACTATATCCAAGATAATTCCATTATCTTTTTAGATCCAGGTTCAACGACTTTAGCTTTATGTAAATATTTACCACTAAAAAAGAACCTGACCATTGTGACAAATTCCTTAGCCATCGCCCAAGTTGTTTCAAATATGAAACATGATTTATTATTTTTAGGTGGAAAACTGCAGAAAAGAGGAAAATCAATGGTGGGTGTATTTGCGATGCAGACACTAGAAAAGATTCAAATTGATATAGCGTTTATGGGATGTGATGGTTTTTTAAATACTGGTGGTCCTACTACTTTTTCCTTAGAAGAAATGTTGATCAAACAACAAGTCCTATCGAAATCCAAACAAAAAATTTTATTATGTGATGCTTCTAAGTTTCGTAAACAAGGAACCTATACGTTTGCCAAGTTTAGTGACTATGATGTTTTAATCACCAATCCTATATCAAAAGAAGAAAAAGAACTTTGTCAGGGTGTTAAAAAATTGGAAATAGCTTAATTATGAATGGAACCAATGGATTTGTTGCTCCAATTCCTTTTTTCCAAAGTCGTATAAACAATATGATATAACTGGAAGAAATATGCATGCATGCATATTTTTCCTGGGAATTATATGCATCTATGCATATTTTTTCCAAATTATAATTTATCCTCGCGAATAAATATCCACCAGCCTAGCTGGTGGTTTTTCAGTTTCGGGCATAGCCCTGCTCTCAAAGCTGCGCTTTACAGCGCTAATGTGGTCTGCGACGAGCACTATTTCTTGTTTCCCGTAAACGGGTCTTCAAATTCTAGTTC
>JAQYFP010000080.1 GCA_028723085.1 Erysipelotrichaceae bacterium
CTGTTATGATAAGTCAACGAATAAATGGTTATCGACAATAGGTTTCAATGGCAAAGACTATTATTTATGTCGTTCCAAAGACAAAGAATACGCGATTAAAATGCGCTTAAAAGCGGAACAAGAAATATTGAAACCATATGTGGATCATTTAGAACTAAGTGATGAAGTGATTAAACATAAAATTAAACAAATCCGAGAGGATATGAAGCATGAGAAATAAAGCTCATGCTTCTTTTAAAATTAATGGTTGTTTGTTTTAACATAATTTCACATAAATCAACTATATTTTCTTTAAAAATGTTTAGTATATTATAGACAGCTAAGAAATTAGCTGTTGAAAAAACACATATATACTCTCTTCTCAAAAAAAAGTCCCATAAGGGGCTTTTTTTATGTCTAATCAAATCTAAACATGATAAAATTATACAAATAAGGAGGTTCTTATATATGTTTGTTCAAAACTCTTCTATACGAAAATTAGTGAATAATACATGGATTCTTTATCAAGCAGAAGATCCTTATTATACCGGAGAACTACAAAAAATTACGATTCGATATGAAAATCATAAATACGTTGCCCGTACTATTTTCCTACAAAATAGACGTCAAATTAATTGTAAAGTGGTTATATCGGAAAATGGCTTAATACAAGGCTATCGATGTAACTGTGAAAACTTTAATGATAGAGGATGTGTACACTTAGTAGCGACTTGTAATTTTATAAACGAAATAGAACCGACTTCTTTTCCATATGAATTAGATTATCAAGCTTATAAAAGAGAACAAAACCGTTTAAGAGAACTAGAATTACAACGCGTTGCGATGGAATATCAAAACCAAGAACTAATGAAAGTTGTGAATCAATCAAAAAAAGATAGATTATCTCATTTATTATCTGAACAAGACGAAACCATTCACATTCATTTATCATTGGATTCACGTTTTGGCCATGAGCTTTCTTTTTCCATTGGAACCAATAAACTCTATAAAGTAAAAGACATTCCTGATTTAGTGCTTGGCTTTGCGAAACGTTCCAATTATGACTTAGGAAAAACCAATTCTGTTATCTTAAAAAGAGAAAACTTAGATTCTTATAGTGAGTTAATTCTTGATTTTTTAACACAATATATTTCCAAAGACGTTCGTAAAACTATTGAAGTTAATAAAGAAAACATTGATAGTGTCTTTGGCTTAGCTAGTCAGCTTCCTAGTGATTATTATGATTTTTACATTGATCAAAAAGAAATCACAATTCCAGTTACAATTTCTAAACAAAATGAATTATATACCATTGAATATGAATTAGATTCTGACTTAACCATTGGTCATTCACATTTATATAAAATGGAAAACCGCACCCTTACTCGATATCAATTAGATTCATATGGACAAGTCGCTCGCTTAGTGGATTTTATTCGTACTAATCGTGGTATTAAAATTAAAGATTCAAATATGAAGGAACTATACCTTCAAATGATTGAACCCAATCTACAATACTTTGACTTAACAACACAATGTGATTTAGATGCATTCCATGTTGATATTAAAGACATTAAAATTTATTCCGATCTACAAGACGCTGATTTAAGAGTATGGGGAGAATACTTGGAAAATGGTGTGTCTAAAAAGTTATTCATGCCATGTGAAATGCCTTCCATTCAAGCGATTGAAGCCATTATTGAAAACTATGCCAATAAAATCGAAAATAACGTAGCTATCTTTAAAACAAGAGGACAACGCTTAAATGATTTTCTTGATAAAGGAATTCCTTTATTAATGGAACAAGCACAAGTCTATGTTTCGGAAGAATTAATGCAGTTAAAGAATCGAAAGTCTTTAAATTTAAATGTAGGAGTACACATTGAGAATAACTTATTGGAAATGCGTATTGATACAGATGATGTATCAAAAGAAGAATTAATTCAGATTTTAAATGCGTATCGTAAAAAGAAAAAATTCTTTAAGCTTAAAAATGGTCAAACCATTGATTTGGAATCAAAGGATATTGAGCAATTAGATGATTTCGCAACGCAAATGGATTTAGGTAGTAAAGATTTAAAGAAAGATGAAATTGTAAAGCCTGCTTATCAAATGCTTCATCTCGATAACATTGAATTTGAAATTCATCAAGATGAAACAGTACAAGCCTATGCTAATCGCTTAGATTCTTTAAAAGAATTTGAAATAGATTCGAAATATGATTCTTTATTAAGAGATTATCAAAAAGAAGGAATTCGTTGGATTTCCCATTTAAATACAATGCAGTTAAATGGTATTTTAGCCGATGATATGGGACTTGGAAAAACACTACAAGTATTAGTGTATTTAGATAGTTATAAATCCGATAAACCACATTTAATTGTATGTCCTAGTTCTTTAATGTATAACTGGGACAATGAAATTCATAAATTTAATATTCAATTGGATTCTGTTTGTGTTTCAGGTGCTCAAAATGAGCGTACAGCCTATATTCATGAAAAACATGATTTATATATCACAACGTATGATTATTTGAAACGTGACATTAAAGAATATGTTAAAAAGGAATTTGAATATGTGATTTTAGATGAAGCGCAATATATTAAGAATCCTAAAACACAAAATGCGCAATGCGTTAAATCACTACAATGTTCTCATCGTTTAGCTTTAACAGGAACACCTATTGAAAATAGTTTAAGTGAATTATGGTCCATTTTTGATTTTTTAATGCCAGGTTATTTATATTCTTTATCGCATTTCACTAAGAATATTGAAAAACCAATTCGTATTGACAACGATACTAAGAAACAAGAACAATTAAAGAAATTAGTAGCTCCATTTATTTTACGAAGAACAAAACAAGAAGTATTAAAAGATTTACCAGATAAAGTTGAAAAAGAAATGTGGTTGTCTTTCTCATCCGAAGAAAAGAACATTTATTTAGCGAATTTAGCTCGTGCCAATGAACAACTTCAAGAACAATTTAAATTAGAACACGTGGACTCTATCTTAATTCTTGCCCTTATGACAAGACTAAGACAAATTTGTTGTGATGCTCGTATGTTGTATTCAGATATAGATACTATGTCTACTAAGATGAGTGTATGCCTTGATTTAATTGAAACATTAAAAGAAAACAATAAGAAAGTATTATTGTTCTCTTCGTTTACTTCTATTTTTGATAACTTTATTAAAGAATTTAATGCCCGTGGAATTAAGTATCACATGATTACCGGACAAACAAGTAAAGAAAAACGAAGAATAGAAGTGGATGAATTCCAAAGTGATGATAGTGATGTATTCTTGATTTCATTAAAAGCAGGGGGAACGGGATTGAATTTAACGGCTGCGCAAGCTGTGATTCATTTTGATCCTTGGTGGAATATTTCAGCTCAAAACCAGGCAACCGATCGTGCCTACCGAATTGGTCAAACAAAGAATGTATTGGTTTATCAATTATTGGTAAAAGGAACGATTGAAGAAAAAATTTATGAGATGCAACAGAATAAAAAAGAAATGAGTGATATGTTTGTGGAAGGAGCACAAGGAACGATTTCTTCTTTATCAAAACAAGAATTAAAAGAATTATTTGAGTATAAATAATTTATTGATAAAAGAACACATCATGATTAAAATGAATGTGTTTTTTTTGTTAGGGAGAATTTTATGAATACATCTGAATTTTATGGAAAAGAAAAAATAAGTAAAATTTTGTTTAAGTTAGCACCACCGGTTATGTTAGCTCAACTTATTCAGGCTCTATACAATATTATGGATAGTTTATTTATTGGTAAATACTCCAACAGTGGATTAACAGCACTATCAATTGTTTATCCTTTACAATTATTAATGATTGCTTTAGCGGTAGGAACAGGGGTAGGGATCAATACCATCATGGCTTCTAAATTAGGTCAAGGACAAGAAAAAGAAGCCAATGACTATGCTGGAACATCTATGCCTTTGATGTTGGTGTTATGGTTTTTGTTTGCCGTAGTGATGTATTTGGCTATGCCATTATATGCCAAGATGTCTACTGAAACAGAAACAATCATCAATGATGTCATTGTCTATGGAAGAATTGTAAGCGTACTAAGTTTCGGGTTGTTTTTAGAAAGTGGATGGACAAAGGTATTACAAGCCAAAGGAGATATGAAAACACCTATGGTTGCCCAAATTATAGGGGCAATAGTGAATATTGTTTTGGATCCTATTTTGATTTTTGGTATGTTTGGACTTCCACAATTAGGAATTAAAGGAGCTGCTATGGCCACGGTAATTGGACAAATGATCGCAGCTTTAATTGTGTTTAAAAAAGGATTTTATTCTTCTCCTAAAAAAGAAGTTTATCCAAGTTATGTTTTAAAAATCTTTCAATTGGGATTGCCTAATATATTAATGCAATCTGCGTATACATTATATATATTTGGATTAAATATGATATTGGCATCTTTTAGTGATCAAGCTGTAACGGCACTTGGTTTATATTATAAATGGCAAACGATTTTCTTTATTCCTTTAGGGGCGATGCAAACGTGTATTGTGCCTGTGATTAGTTTTAATTATGCGGCCGGTAATATAGAAAGATGTAAGAAAACATTATTTGAATCCATTTTATTTGGTATGAGTTTTATGTTACTTGGCGTACTTTGTTTTGAAGCCATTCCCGGAACCATGTTACAAGTTTTTACATCAGATTCATTGGTTATAGAAATTGGGACAATTGGTTTTAGAATTATAGGTATATCGTTTATACCATTAGTAACATCGCTAATTTATCCGGTATTTTTTCAAGCCGTTGGAAAAAGTGTAAAAAGCTCGTTATTGACTATACTAAGAACAGTGTGTTGTTTTGTGCCGCTTGGGTATTTATTTTCTCGTTTGGGATTAAATTATTTTTGGTTGACGTATCCTGTAACAGAAGTGATTACAACGTTAGTGGGGTTCATGTTTTATAAACAATTTATGAAAAAATATAGATTTGTTAAGGTTTGACACCGTTTACAAATGAAACTATAATTTCTCTTATTGGATATTAATATCAGGAGGATGCATATGCTTAATTTTTTTAAGAAAGAAGAATTTAAAATTGTTGCGCCTGTTACAGGACAATTAATTCCTTTATTGGAAGTAGAAGATAAAGTCTTTTCAACTAAGATGATGGGAGATGGATTTGCGGTTGAGCCATCTGGAAATACAATTGTAGCTCCTTTAAGTGGAACGCTTGAATCTGTTTTTCCAACAGGACATGCCGTAGGAATTAAAACAAAAGATGGAATTGAATGTATTGTTCATATTGGATTGGATACAGTTGAATTAAATGGACAAGGATTTAATGTAAAAGTAAAACAAGGACAAAAAATCAAAGCAGGAGAAGCTATGATTGAAATTGATAATGACTTTATTAAGTCAAAGGGTTATAAATTAACAACTATGGTAGTCTTCCCAGCAGGGTATGATCATGTGTTTGAATTGGGTACAAAACAAGTTCAAGTGGGAGAAAAACTAGTATAATAGCTTAAAAAAGTGTCTTTTTTAGTGAAAATGATGAAAAAATCATAAAAAACACAAAAAAAGATACTTTTTTTATAAAAAAGTGTTGACTCTAAAAAGGTGATTTGGTAATATAAATGAGCGCTTGATGAGAGCGCAAGCGATCTTTGAAAACTGAACAAGAAAACCTGAAAGTACA
>JAQYFP010000081.1 GCA_028723085.1 Erysipelotrichaceae bacterium
ACAAGAATATTACTTATACTCAGACGATGAACTTGAAGAAAAGAAACAAGAACTTAAGAATGGTTATACTATTACTCGTTACAAAGGACTTGGGGAAATGAATGCTTCACAATTATGGGAAACAACAATGAACCCTGAAACAAGAACACTTGTGTGTGTTACTTTAGAAAATGCGATGATGGCTGAAAAACGTGTTAGTGAGTTAATGGGTGATAAACCAGAATTAAGACGAAATTGGATAGAAGACAATGTTGTGTTTACAATGGAAGATAACTATAAGGAGGTGGGATAATCAATGGCCAAAAAAGAAATTGCTAAAGAACCAAATATTTTAAAAAATTCATTAGAAGATATTTTAGCCGATCGTTTTTCTCGCTATTCAAAATATATTATCCAAAACCGTGCTTTACCAGATGCTCGTGATGGACTTAAACCTGTTCAAAGACGTATTTTATACGCAATGTATGAGGCAGGAAATACCTATAATAAGCCATATCATAAATCAGCTAAAACGGTAGGAAATGTTATAGGTAATTATCATCCTCACGGGGATAGTTCCGTTTACGATGCGATGGTACGTATGTCACAAAACTGGAAAATTGCTAATCCATTAATTGATATGCAAGGAAATAATGGTTCAATTGATGATGATCCAGCTGCGGCAATGAGATATACGGAAGCACGTCTAAGCAAAATTGCTAATTATTTATTGATGGACATCGAAAAAGATACAGTTGAATGGGCTCCTAACTTTTCGGATGAAAAAATGGAGCCAACTGTTCTTCCGGCAAGGTTTCCGAATCTTTTAATCAATGGTATTACCGGAATTGCAGCAGGTTATGCGACCAACATACCACCACACAATTTAAATGAAGTGATTTCTGCATGTATTTATCGTATTCAAAATCCGGATTGTACATTACAAGAAATCATGAATTTTGTAAAAGGTCCTGATTTTCCAACAGGCGGAATTGTGATGGGAAAACAAGGTATTGTACAAGCATTTAAAACAGGACGAGGAAAAGTCATTATTCGTTCTCGTGTTCGTATTGAAGAAACGAAAACAATTAAGAAAATAATTGTGTATGAAATACCTTACGAAGTAATTAAAAGTAATTTAGTTAAGAAAATTGATGATATTCGCCTAAATAAAAAGATAGATGGAATATTAGATGTTCGCGATGAATCCGATCGTAATGGACTAAGTATTGTCATTGATATTAAAAAAGATGCTCGCGAAGATCAGATTTTAAATTATTTATACAAAAATACAGATTTACAAATTTCGTATAACTATAATATGATTGCCATTGATAATAAAGCACCCGTACAAATGAGTTTAATGGCTTGTATTGATTCTTTTATTAATCACCGTAAAGATGTAGTATTACGAAGAAGTAAACACGATTTGGAATCAAAAGTAAGTAGAGCCCATATTTTAGATGGCTTAATTAAAGCCGTTTCCGTTATGGATGAAATTGTACACATCATTCGTAAATCAAAAGACAAACAAGATGCAAAAAATAATTTAATGGCTCGCTTTGATTTTACGGAATTACAAGCCGAAGCCATTGTTACAATGCGCTTATATCGTTTGACAAATACAGATGTTTTTGAACTTCAAAAAGAAAATAAACAATTAAATAAAGAAATCAAAGAATTAAAACAAATTCTAAATTCAAACGAAAAATTAGCTAGTGTTATTATTTCAGAGCTGCAAGATGTAAATGATACGTTTACAACACCACGATTGAGTACAATCGAAGACGAAATCGAAGAAATTGTGATTGATCATAAAGCTATGATAGCTGATGAACAAGTTATGGTTCCTGTTACATATGATGGATACGTTAAGAAAGTATCTTTACGTTCATATAAATCAAGTAATGAACCATTAACAAACCATAAAGATACAGATCACGTTGTTGCGAGTGGACAAGCAAGTACACTACAAATGCTTTTATTCTTCACGAATAAAGGTAATTATGGATATGTACCAATATATAAAATAGAAGAAGCTAAATGGAAAGATTTAGGAAGTCATTTGAGTTCTTATATCAAAATGGAAAACAATGAAAAAGTAATTGACGCTTATTTAATAAATGACTTTGATTTAAGTGTTCAAGTCGTTTGTGTCACAAAATATGGCATGATTAAGCGTATGATGCTAAAAGACTTAGAAACAGCGCGCATGAATAAAACACAAGCAATTATGAAAGTTGGAAGTTTAGATGAAATGATTGCTGTAAAAATTTCTAATTCGGAGAATGATCATGTATGCTTAATAACTGAAAATGGATTTGCACTTCAATATCCAGTAGATCAAATTCAACTTGTTTCAGGTAAAACAAAAGGAAATAAAGCTATGAATCTATCGCAAGATGATAGTATAGTGGATATGGTTGTGAATGATTTTAGTACTGGTTATTTCTTGATTAGTACGGATCACTTACAAATGAAACGAATGAAAACAACGGATATACAAACATTGAAGCGTCCAGCTAAAGGAAGTCGTATTTGTAAGGCTGTGAAGTCAAATCCAAGTCATATTTCAAGAATTTTTTATGTTGATATGAAAAAAGAATTTGACATCTGGGCTGATGACATATATCATTTTATGGCAAAAGACATTCCATTGATGAATGAACAAGCAACTTTTTCTTCGCCATATGGTAAAGTAGAACAATATGAATGGATTTTACCATTAGAACAAGTTCAAAAAGGAAAATGGACTGTAAACGCAGACGAAGAAGTTCAGATTTCATTATTTGATATGGCTGAATAGTTTATTGTTGTAAATTGATGTAAAAAATAGTAAAATATCTGATAGATAGTGAGGTTGATTATATGAATATTTTATCATCAATAATGTACACGCTTGTGGGTGTTATTGTTGGAGCACTTCTAGGGTTTTTTTTCACGAAAAGAAAATATGAAAAACAATTAAAAGAAAACCCTCCTATTAATGAAAAGATGATTCGTGCTATGTTCCTTCAAATGGGTAGAAAACCAAGTGAAGCACAAATTCGTCAAATCATGAAAAGTGTAAATCAAAATCGATAAAGGTTTCAAAAGAGTTCTTATTGGAACTCTTTTTTGTTATAATGAAAATATGAAAGCATTAAAGAAAATATTTATTATTTTGGTACTTATTGTTTGTATTGTTGTGACTGGATATATGTTGTTAAGTTATCAAAAATTTAAAAATATCCAAGAACAAAAGTCTATACAACAATGCGTAATAGAAGTACAAAATCAAGCTAATTATGTAAGTTATGAATATATATCGCAAGATTTGATTCATGCTACAGTTGCGATTGAAGATAGACGTTTTTATAATCACGGTGGAGTAGATTTTATTGGAGTAGGTCGTGCTTTAGTTAGTCAATTTAGTGATTCGTTTATTCGTTCAGGTGGTTCAACAATTACGCAACAAACCGTTAAAAATTTATATGGCTTATTTGATGGCAATTTTTTGGATAAAGGATGTCAAATGTGGATGGCCTGGGAACTAGAATCTATTTGTACCAAAGAAGAGATACTTGCTATTTATCTAAATATAATTAATTATGGTGATTATAATTTTGGCATTTATGAAGCGAGTACCAATTATTTTGGGGTATACCCTAGTGAATTATCATTAGCACAGGCAACTTTATTAGCAGGTATTCCTAATTTACCTGGTTATTATCAATTATCAAATCACTATGAAAATGCGAAACAAAGACAGTATAATGTTCTTGTTTGTATGGAACAATGTGGTTATATTGAAGAAAATCAAATTGATTCAATTTATAATGAATCGGTTTATGTAAATAATTATTAAGGAGGATTAATTTATGTTAGAAGAAAAAGATGTTCAATTTAATGAAGAAGAAGATGATTTATTTGAAGAAGATCATCAAACAAATGATTCAATCGGACAAGTGGTTGAAGATGTAAAAGAAAGAGTAAAAGAATACGCTGAGTCTGAAAAAGTACAAGAAACAATTAGTAAAGTCAAAAATCAATCCATTAATGCGTATAATACCGTTAAAGACAAAGTTACTTCAAATGAAACAATCAATGAATTTGTTGAGAATTCAAAAGAATCAATTAAAAACAACGAAACAATTCAAAATTTAGTTGATAAATCAAGTCAAAAAGTAAATGAATTTAGACAAAGTGATTCTTTGAAAAATACAATTGATAAAGCAGAAGAATTAACAGGAAAAGTTTCTAAGTCTATTTTCAAGGGATTAAGAAAAATTGTTAAGGAGAAAGAATAGCGACAATGTCGCTTTTTTCGAATATGAAGAAAACGATTATTTTTGATTGGAACGGGACATTAATTGATGATACAAAGTTTAGTCTAGATATTGAAAATCAATTATTTAGAAATAGAAATTTACGAGAAATATCATTGGAGGAATATCGTGAAAAATTTTGTTTTCCAGTTATTGAATATTATAAAAATATAGGCTTTGATTTTAAACACCATTCTTTTGAACAATTGTCTACGGAATTTAATGAAATCTATAATCAACAATATCGACAATGTAATTTAATGGAAAATACTTTACCTTTATTAAGAAATCTAAAAACAAGAGGAATTCATTGCTTAATTTTAAGTGCATCACATCAAGATCATTTAAATGAACAAGTCCGTTATTTTAATTTGGATTCTTATTTTGATGATGTGATTGGCACACAAACGATTCATGCTGTGAGTAAAGTGGAACAAGGAATGAATTGGATTCAGTCTCACAAAGAAAAGAAAGAAGACTGTTTATTTATTGGCGATACGATTCATGATAGTGAAACGGCTAAAGCTATGGGAATTGATTGTATTTTAATGGATAGAGGACATCAGAATTATGATGTTTTAAAAGAAAGTGGAAGAATAATAATTCATGATTTAATGGAATTATTGAATCACATATAGGAGGAAAAATGGAAACAAATATTATTCATTCTGGCTTGCCTGGATTGGATCAGAAATTAGATGGAATACGTCAAGGAGACAATATTGTATTTCGTACCTTAAATTTAGAGTATTTCCGTTTTTTTGCACGTCATTTTGTGTATCAGGCACTAGAGGATAAAAGAGATATTCACTATATTCGTTTTGGTAAACATAAGCCAATGATTAATAACGTAACCAATGTTTTTGTTCATCAAATTGATCCAGATGAGGGATTTGAAACATTTTGTCTGGAAACATATAAATTAGCGAATATGGCAAGAGAAGCTTCGTTGTTTATCTTCGATAATATTTCAATATTAGTGGATTACTGGAATACAGATTTAATGCTTGCGAACTTTATAAAAGTTAGTACCAAAGTGCTTTCTGAAAAAAAACATGTCACTTTGTTTCCTTTACGAAGAGGGTCTCATTCCTATGACAGTACAAGTCAAATACGTGAAAGCACACAAATTTTTGTTGATATATTTTACGATGATGGGCATTATTATTTGACACCATTAAAAGTAGAAAACCGTTATAATCCGCAAATGTTTATTCCTCATCGCATTGATGAAGACTTAACATTTCATCCGCTAACTTATTCTACCTCTTTAGCTAAATACTATAAAGCTGTAGAGGAATCAGGGGCAGCTGAACAATTACAAGATTCATGGGATCGTTTTTTTTCATTGATGCAGCTAAATTATTCTAAAAAAGAATTAGTTCCCGCGGACAAAAAGAAAATGTGTTCAATGTTAATGAGTGATGATGAACGAATGCAAAAATTGATTGTTGAGAACTTCAAAAACAGAGATTTTATTCAACTTCATTCTCGTATGATTGGAACGGGTAAAATAGGTGGTAAAGCTTGTGGTATGCTTGTCGCAACGAAAATTATTATGCGACATTGTCCAGAAGTAGCTGAACATTTGGAACCACATGATTCTTTTTTTGTTGGTTCTGATATCTTTTATACATATATGATTCATAATGGTTTTTGGAATTTATGGATGCAGCACCGTGCGAATCCAGAAAACTTAGAAATTGCCAAAGAAATTCAAAATCGTTTATTGAATGGAAAATTACCAGATTTCATTGAAAAACAATTTAAAAGGGTAATTGACTACTATGGAACGTGTCCTATCATCGTACGTAGTTCTTCTTTCTTAGAAGATGGCTTTGGGAATGCTTTTGCTGGTAAGTATGAATCTGTTTTTTGTATTAGTGGGGACACATTAGAAGATCGTCTAATTATTTTTGAAAAAGCTGTTCGTATTGTATATGCTTCAACAATGTCACAAAGCGCTTTGGAATATCGCCGTAGAAGAAATTTGTTAAATGTCGACGAACAAATGGCTTTGTTAGTCCAACGTGTCTCTGGTTCTCATTTAGAAAATTATTATTTTCCAATGGCAGCAGGAGTTGGATACTCTTATAACAGCTATCCTTGGAGTGAAGAATTAGACCCCCATGCTGGTATGCTACGATTAGTGGCAGGATTAGGAACGCGTGCTGTAGACCGTACTCCTGGTGATTATCCACGTTTAGTTAATCTAGATAAGCCTTCGTTGTCTATGTATTCAACTAGTAAAGATAGACATCGTTTTTCACAACGTAAGATGGATGTATTATCGTATGAAAATTATGATGTAGTATCTAAGAAAGTTGAACAGATGTATCCGGTAATATTACCATGGCAAAAGAAATTGTTGTTTTCACATGATACGGAAGCTGAATGGGTTTTTAGAGATAGGGGACAATATCGTGAGGTTTTATTTACAGATTGTCAACAATTAATCAATAATAAAGAATTTATCCAGATTATGCAGACAATCCTAAAAACATTAGAACAATTTTATCAAACTCCTGTAGATATTGAATATACTGTAAACGTCTCACAAGCCAATGAATTATTTATTAATTTATTGCAGTGTCGTCCTTTACAGGCAATGCAGAATAAGAATATCCAGTTACCAACTTTGACAAAAGAAAATATTTTCTTTGAAATTGATAAAACGTGTATGGGAGAAAGTAGAAGTATTCCAATTGATGTTATCGTATACATTGATCCGTTTGAATATTATTCATTGGAATACAATAAAAAACCAGATATCGCAAGAATTGTTGGGAAAATAAATAAAATTTATAAAGATAGAGGATTACATTTGTTACTTGTTACGCCAGGTCGTATTGGTACATCTTCTCCTGAATTGGGTTTACCAGTTTCTTTTGCGGAAATCAGTGAATTTAATGTAATTATGGAAGTGGCATATAGTAAAGTGGGTTATCTTCCGGAATTGTCGTTTGGGTCTCATATGTTTCAGGACTTAGTTGAAGCTCAAATTCTTTATATCGCATGCATGGAAAATGAAAATACTAAGAATTATAATTTGAAAATTTTTGAAACTTTAAATGAAAGAACTGATGAAATCGATGATGATTATCGAGCTATTATTCATGTTTATGAACCGAAAAATATGATTTTAGCTTATGATAATATTAAAAGAAAAGTAATTTGTGGAAAAGCAGACTAAGGTCTGCTTTTGTATTTTTTGGTCAAAATTGTGGTAAAAAATAAAAAAAACTCAAAAACCTCTTAAAAACAACTATAAAATGTGCTAATCTTTAAACTATAGCGGATATAAATATATATCATACGGGTTAAAACAATAGAAAGAGTGAAAATTATGAAACAAGTTAAGATTACTGAAACTGTTTTGCGTGATGCTCAACAATCTTTAATCGCCACACGTATGCCACGTTCGGATTTTGAAGATATCTTAGAAACGATGGATCAAGCTGGGTATTATTCATTGGAATGCTGGGGAGGCGCAACATTTGATTCTTGTCTACGTTATTTAGACGAAGATCCATGGGAACGATTA
>JAQYFP010000082.1 GCA_028723085.1 Erysipelotrichaceae bacterium
CTAAGTCAATTGCTTTATCTGGCAAGAAACGATCTGTAATATATCGATCTGATAACGTTGCTGCTGCAATCAAAGCTTCATCTAAAATTCGAACTCCATGATAAGATTCAAAACGAGATTTCAATCCACGTAAAATACTAATTGTATCTTCAACGCTAGGTTCTTGAACTTGAACTTTTTGGAATCGTCTTTCTAAGGCTGCATCTTTTTCAATGTATTGACGATATTCATTGAAAGTAGTGGCACCAATACAATGAAGTTCACCACGTGCTAACATAGGTTTCAATAAGTTGGCAGCATCCATTGATCCTTCTGTTTTTCCAGCCCCAACTAAGTTATGAATTTCATCGATAAACAAGATAATTTGTCCATTTGATTTTTTAACTTCATCCAAAATAGCTTTTAATCGTTCTTCAAATTCACCACGATATTTGGCCCCGGCAATTAAAGAACCCATATCCAATTCAATTAATTGTTTATTTTTCAAAGATTCAGGAACATCGCCCTTCATAATACGCCAGGCAATTCCTTCCACAACAGCCGTTTTACCAACTCCTGGTTCACCAATTAAAACAGGGTTATTCTTTGTTTTACGAGATAAAATTTGCATAACACGACGGATTTCGTCGTCACGTCCAATAATAGGATCGATTTTACCATCTTTAACATCTTGAACTAAATCACGTCCATATTTTTTCAATGCTTCAATATTTTCTTCTGAGGTAGGAGAATCATATTTTTTACCATTTCGTCTCTCTAATTCTGCTTGTCGACATTCTTGTTCATTCAAGTTGAATTCTTTGACTAATTTTTTAGAAATATAAGATTTATTAAACATTAAACTTAACCAAAGTGTTGCAACACTTAAATAAGTTTCTTCGTGTTCACTAGCCCATTTTTCAGCAGCATCAAATGATTTTATAACTTCATTTGAGAAATTTAAATTTTGTACATTTCCCGTCGCAATTCGTTTGTTTTCATCATAAATGATGCTCAAAGCTTTTTGTTTGTCTACATGAACTTTTGTGAATAAACCATCTAGTACATCATCTTTGAAAATAGCTTCCAACAAATCAATGGTATCAACACTTGTATGTTGATAAGATTTAGCTTGATTAATCGCGTTCATAATAATTTGTTGAAGTTTTTCTGACATTTGTTCAAAGTTCATAAGAACACCTCCTTAGCACTCTACTACTTCATGTGCTAATTGTATTATAATACACTTTTTAGCACTGTCAACACTAAAGTGCTAAAATTATAAAAAATACTATGGGTACCAATAAACAAGGTAATAAATTCATCGTTTTTATATCTTTGATTTCCAAAATAGATAAGCCTGAGCATAAAATCAAGAACCCACCTACAATTGATATTTCACACATCAATGCTTGACTCATAAAGTTTCCTAAAATGGTTGCCAAAACATAAATTGATCCTTGCCAACAGAATAAAACTCCAGCACAAATACACATACCAACTCCATAGGCAGATGCCAAAACACAACTAGTAACTAAATCTAAAGTGGCATTCGTAAATAAAAATGTATAGTTTTGATACAATGCTGCATTAATAGGTCCTAAAATAGATAGTGTTCCAATGCAAAATAATAAAATACCCGTTGAAAGTCCTTGTGCAAGTTTTCCTTTGGATGAAAACTTATCAACAAGACGATGAAATTTACCATCTAAATCCAAAATAGTTCCAATCAAGCTTCCTAAAGCTAATGAAACAATAAATAAAACTGGATATTTACTATTCGGCATATTATGAACCACAGAATTCATCCCAAGACCTGTAGCGGCTAATCCCATAGCTAAAAATAAAGCATCTTTATATTTATCTTTAATTCCTTTTTTTAATAAACTTCCTACTAAACTTCCAATTAATATTGTGCATGTATTAACAATAGTACCAATCATATTTCTTTACACTCTTCTTTCTTCGTTTTAAAATTATAGCATAAAATTAGGAGGCTACTATGAAATTTAGTGATATAGATTTTTCACGAATTAAACAAATGATGGATAATTTAAGTGATGAAGAAAAAGAAAAATTAAATGATATGGCTGATAATGTCATGAATCAAATGAAGAATGGAAATACAGCTGAACCAGACCAAACAGAAGAAATTGATTTTTATGAATATCTTCACATTTCCTCTGAAGACTATGATTCTCTTCCTATTTTAGATCAATTAGAACAAGCAAGTGATATTGAAATGTATTATGAAGATAATCTAGATAGTGATTTCAGTGGATGTATTTTATATTATTGTAAAGCTGTTCTTATTTTGCTTCGTAAATTTATTCACCCAATTTATGAACAAGAACTTAATTTTCAAATAAATTCTCAGACAACTTCTCTTTTCTCTTATTTACAACCACTGATGAATGAAGATAACATTTATCAATTAACAAATGTTCTTTCTAGTGAACATTGGATGGAATTAAGAAATATCTTACAACAAGCTTCAATTATACTTTCAAAAGCAGAATATGATTTTATCAGCTATGATGAGCTACAGTCATTTAAATCATTTTTACTCAAAGAGAAAAAATTACTATTTATCGCAAATATGAAATAAAAACAATTTGATTTGTCTACACTTCAAAGCAGATGATATAATTATCACATGATTGAATACTATAAAACAACGAAACGATTTGTCGAAAAAATTGATTCTTATCAAGAAGGATGTTGGATTAATGTTGTCGATCCAAATCGTAAAGAAAAGTTTTTTTTAATTCGAGAATTAGGCATTCTTGAAGAATTTGTTAAGTCTTCTTTAGACCGTTCAGAAAATGCCCATATGGATTATGACGACGATGTTAATCAAACGCTGTTCATCATAGACTGTCCTCATTTAGTGCGAGACGAAACAGCTACATATAATACATATCCTTTAGGAATTGTGATTTGTAATGATTACATTGTTACTATTAGTTTATCGGAAAACACCGAAATCAATGAAATCATTAACGGAAAATGCCGTGGCATTCAAACGCAAAATAAGATTCAATTTTTTCTTCATTTTATGCTTCGAATCTCGCAAAAATACTTAATTTACTTACAACAAATTGATCATTATTCTACGGAGCTTTCATCTCAATTAAGACAGAGCATGCGAAACGAAGAATTATTATCCATGTTAGCTTTAGAAAAATCATTAATTTATTTTTCTACTTCTTTAAAATCAGATGAAGTCACATTAAAAAAACTAAAACGTTGTCGACAATTTAAACTGACTGAAGATGACTATGATTTGTTGGATGATGTTTTAATTGAAATTGACCAGGCAAATGAAATGAGTCATATTTATAAAGATGTCTTGAATGGAACGATGGATACTTTTTCAAATATTATTGCTAATAACTTAAACTTTTCTATGAAAGATTTAACTATTATCACAATATCAATGGAAGTTCCAAATATGGTTTTCGGTTTTTATGGAATGAATGTTTCCGGTCTTCCTATGGCACAAGCTTGGTTTCCTTTTTTCTTTTCGATTGTCTTTGCCTTTTTAGTATTTGTAATTGTTAGAAAAATTAGATAAATTTAGGAGAATACGATTATTACGCATTCTCCTTTTTTGTGTATTCGATATGTTGATAATGAACACCATTTTCTTCGATATTCGTTAAAACTTTACGATTATATTGGCTATGATCAAATTGTGGATAAAACACATCCGCATCATATTCACAATCAATTTCTGTTAAAACCAATTTATGTGAATAAGGTAAAAATTGTCTATAAATTTGTGCTCCCCCAATCACATAAATACTCTCATCTGAATCTTGATAAGCTTTTAAAAAATCTTCAACCGAATGAAACAATTCAACTTCATCAGGCAAATTCAAGTTTTGATGACTAATCACAATATGATGTCGCTTAGGAAGAAGTCTTGGAAGAGATTCAAATGTTTTTCTTCCCATAACAATGATATGATTTTTAGTTTGTTCTCTAAAAAATTTCATATCCTCTTTTAAATCCCAAATTAATTGATTATTCTTTCCTAATTCATTATTTTTACCAATTGCGGCAATTTGTATCAATTCCATTGAATCCTCCTATTGTGCTAATGGAAAAGTGATTTTTCCCATATGTTTATAATTAATCAATTTACAATCTTTACATTCCTTTGAACTATCAAAATCATAGAAATCTTTAATATTTGGATTTAACCATAATTCCGGTGCTTCCAATGGTTCCATAGTATGATAACGATGAAGTTGTTCTTTAATTCCCTCTACTTGATTGACATAAATATGGGCATCTTTAATTGACCAATCCAATGTTCCCACCTTTAAATTTGTGACTTGAGCAATCATCTTCATTAAAACTGCGTATTGCGTTACGTTGAACGGAAGTCCCAAAGCCGTATCGCAACTTCTTTGGTGAACCCATACATTAAGAGTACCATCTGTTACATCCCATTCACTCGACC
>JAQYFP010000083.1 GCA_028723085.1 Erysipelotrichaceae bacterium
TCATGATATTTCCTCCTCGTATTAATTAATTTGTAGTTTTCGCAGACCACAAATTAATTATACTCGGAGGTTTTTTCATTATCACTCCGCTAAAGCTTTTCCTGACCCCCAGAATATCTGGGGGTTTTATGTAGACAACAATAGGAACCATCATTTGATGGTTCCTCATTTTTTTATTTATCTGTTCCTGTTAATTGAGCAATTGCTTTTTGGTAATTCAAAGTTTTTTCATGAGCTTGTTCTTTTGAATCGCCTTTAATGCAATAGTAGAATTTAATTTTTGGTTCTGTTCCAGATGGACGAGCAGCAATCCAGCTTCCATCTGATAAATAGTATTTCAATACATCGGATTTAGTAAATCCAGTTAATTCACGAACTGTATCTCCTTCTTTAATAACACATTCTTTGTAGTCTTCTGACTTAACAACAGGTGTTCCACCAATTTCTTTAGGTGCATCGTTTCTTAAATCTTGTAAGATTTGTTTAATACGCTTAGCACCTGCTTCTCCACTAAGTGAAATCGCAACTTGACTTTCTTCGTATGTACCGTTTCTTTCATATAATCCATCAAGAACATCGCATAAATCTTTTCCTTGTGCTTTATAGTATGCAGCCGCTTCAGCAAGCATTAAACAAGCTTGTGGCGCATCTTTATCACGAACAAATGGACTAATTAAAGAACCATAAGATTCTTCATATCCAAACACATAATTCTTTTCATGTGTCACTTCATATTTCGCAACTTTTTCACCAATAAACTTAAATCCTGTTAAAGTTTTTTCTGTTTCAACTCCATAATTGGCAGCTGTTTTTTCACCTAAGTCACTTGTAACTACGGTATTGAACATAACTGGATTTTCTGGCATTTTTCCTTGTGCTTGTAATTGCGATAAAATATATTCAATTAAAACAGCACCGGATTGGTTTCCAGTCATTACAACGTATTCACCATTATGTTTTACACCGACTCCCATACGGTCAGCGTCTGGGTCACATACCAAAATAACATCTGCATCGTTTTCTTTAGCGTATTTAAGGGCTAATTCATAAGCTCCAGCTTGTTCTGGATTTGGTGTAGGTGTATTAGAAAAATCAGGATCTGGGCTACATTGTTCAACAACTGGAATACAAGTATAACCAGCTCGTTTATAAACTTCTTGAACAGGAATATTAGCTGTTCCGTGTTCTGGTGAGAAGACAATTTTGATGTCTTTTTTCACATCCGGATTTAATTGAATACTTAATACATTTTTATAGTATTCTTCATCGACTTCTTTTCCAATAACAGTGATCAATGATTTTTGTTCTTCAGAACAATTCGCATCAATTGCTAATTCATCTTCAATCGCATTTACGCGGTCAATGACTTGTTGTGCTAAACAAGGAATTAATTGACATCCTTTGTCATCATATAATTTATATCCGTTATATTCTTTAGGGTTATGACTAGCTGTAATCATAATTCCTCCAAAGCATCCTAAATGACGAACCGCAAAACTTAGTTCTGGAGTTGGTCGTAATGATTCGAAAACATAGGATTTAATATTATTTTTGGCTAATAGATTGGCACAATCAAAAGCTAATTCTTGTGACATGTGACGGTTATCGTATCCAATCGCAATTCCTTTTTGGCATGCTTGTTCTCCATTAGATACAATGTAGTTTGCATATCCTTGTGTTGCTTTACGAATAGTATGAATATTAATACGATTTGTACCAGGTCCTAAAATTCCTCTCATTCCAGCTGTACCAAACTCAATTAATGTGTAGAACGCATCATTTTTTTCTTCTGCGTTCATGTTAGCTAAGTCATCTTTGTAGCGTGGATCCAAATTAGGATGACTTACCCATTTTTCATATCTTTCATCAACTAAAGACATTTTAATATCCTCCTAAATATATATTCATTATATCACTTTATTGTTTATATAAAAAAGAAATCGTTTTCAATTTTCTAAAAAAACGACAAAAAAAGGAGGATTTATTATCCTCCATCTATCTCATCTAATTAAGCGATGATTTTTTGTTCACGTAATGTAGCTTCAATCTTAGCGATAGCGTCGTCTTCATCTTCTCCTGAACAACTGATAGTGATTTCAGATTGTGTAGGGATTCCTAAAGACATAACTCCCATGATTGATTTCATGTTTACTTCACGACCTTTGAATGCAACATTGATATCACATTTAGGGAACTTGCTAGCTTGGTTTACAGCAACAGTTGCTGGACGAGCATGAAGTCCAACTGGATCGATTACAGTTACAGTGATTTGTTTCATTATATATTCCTCCTAATAAGCTCAATAATATTTTATTCTTTTTAGCACTTTTAATCAAGTAATTCTTTATACAATGTCGTATAAATGGAAGCGCTCTTATGCCATGAAACATCTTTTGTGATAGCATTCTGCATGAGCATGTCCCAGTCTTCTGGATTGTTATAATATAAATCAATGGCATCATTTAATTTATTCATCATATCCACTGAATCATATTTTTCAAAACTAAATCCTGTTCCAGTCTTGTCATATTGATTATATGGCTCAACCGTATCCTTTAATCCACCTGTTTCACGAACTAAAGGAAGTGCTCCATATCGCATCGCACATAATTGTGAAATACCACATGGTTCAAATAAACTAGGCATCAAGAATAAATCACTTGCGGCATATACTTTATGTGCCAAAGCTTCATTATATCCTTGATAGAAAACAATCTTACCTTTGTTTCCTTCTTCTAGATTTCTAAACGTGTGTTCAATTTGTCCTTCTCCAGAACCTAAAATAAAGACTTGAATAGGACTAGCACAAATAGCGCTTAATTGTTCCATCATTAAATAGAAACCTTTTTGCCATGTTAATCTAGAAACAACACCCACCAATAAAACATCTGGATTTACTTTTAATCCATATTCTTTTTGAAGGGCAACTTTATTAGCTTTCTTTCCTTCTTTAACATTAATTAAATCATAATTTTCATAAATATCTGGATCTGTTTTAGGATTCCAGAATTTAATGTCGATTCCATTTGTGATTCCCCATAAATCATAGCGACGCATATTTAAGATACCTTCCATATGTTCACCATATTGAGGAGTCAAAATTTCTTGTGAATATGTAGGTGATACAGTTGTGATTTTATCTGCATATACAAATGCCGATTTCATAAAAGAAATACCTGTATCAAATCGTACCGCACCGTTTTCATATAAATAATATGGAACACCTAGACAAGGAGTTAAAATACTGGCATCAAAATTTCCTTGGAAAGAAATGTTATGGATGGTGAATACCGTTTTAATTTGTGAATAACGATAATCATCACGATGGCATTCTTTCAACATACAAGGAATCATACCACTTTGCCAATCGTGGCAATGCATAATTTGTGGCCAATAATTCAATTGATGAAGCATTTCCAAAACCGCTTTTTGGAAATATCCAAATCGTTCTCCATCATCACCGTATCCATATAATCCATCTCGTTCAAAATATCCTGCATGTTCAACAAAATAGTATTTAACGTCTTCAACCATTGAAGAATAAATACGAACAGGAATTTCACGATAATAAATTGATACAGTGTACTCTGATTCAAAAGTAAATACTTCGTTAAAACGATCCGCGTATTTATCTTTTATTTTTTTATAAAATGGCATAATAACAGATACTTCATGTCCTTGCTCTGTTAAAGCGGCAGGTACGGAACCAATAACATCCGCCAATCCTCCGGTCTTCACAAAAGGAAGTCCTTCTGAAGCGACCATTAAAATTGTTGCCATTAAATTTTCTCCCTTCTACCAATGTATAAAGGTTCATAATCTTGTCCAACTAATTCTTTTTTATGAAGAATTTTACTATGTTTATCAATGATTACGTTTTGTAAAATCGCATTTGGTGCAATTTCAACGTCTTCTGTAATTACACAATTTACAACTTTAGCACCTTTACCAATTTTACAGCTACGACCAATAATTGAGTGTTCTACAGTACCAGCAATTTGTGATCCATTAGAGATTAAAGATTGTTTTGCAGTTCCTTCTCCAATGTATACAACAGGAGCGGTATCCGATGTATTTGTGTAAATTGGCCAATTTGGATCAGAGAACATTTTCATGTTTTCTAATGATAATACATCTAAGTTGGCATCAAAGTAAGTTTTTAAATCATTAATGCAATATACTTTTCCACGATAAGGAATACCACGAACGTCCAATTCAGAGCATTTATCGTTAATGATGTCTTTTAACCAATACATTCTTGATACTTTACGTGCTTCTTCAATTAATGAAATAAAGATATCTTTTTTCATAATATAAGTTAATAAAGACATATCACGTTTTTTATAACGTCCAACATTTAATTCAATGCTTTCTACACCTTTTTGTTTGTTTAAATTTAATGTATCACAGTTGATATATTTTTCATTTGCGACAACTGTTGTTTTATAAAGAATGGAAATATCCGCACCACTTTCAATGTGTTGTTGTAATAATTCCGCATAATTTGTTACATAAATATAGTTTACAGGAGCAATAATGACATAATCATGTTTTGATTCTCTAATATTATTAATATTGTCATAATAACTTTCTACATCAGATGCATAAATAGAAGTTCCTAACCCTGTTTCTTTATATAAAGGAATCAAACTTAAGCTTCCATGTTTAGAGTTAATATTATATTGTCGTCCATCTCCCATGTGATCAAATAAAGAACGAGGATTTCCATTTAAATAAACTTCAATATCATCCATTCCAGAGTTTGTCATATTTGAAATAGGGATATCAACTAAACGATAACGTCCTAAAAATGAGAAAGAAGCAATGGGACGGTGTTGTTGTAATCCTTGTACATATACGGTTGAATCGTTATATGAAATAATTCCTAAAGCACTAGCCATATGTTCTATTCTCCTTTCTTCACGTTTTTCGCAACTAACGTGATTTCTTTACTATTGATTGAACCAACAGTGGCTCCCTCTTCTACTTTAACGCCTTCTGCTAAAATAGCACGATATACTTTAGCGCCGGCACCAATTTTAACACCTGGCATTAATACTGATTTTTGTACATCGGCTCCTTCACCAACAACGACTCCATTGGAAATAACGCATTCTTTAACGTCTCCATTGATAATAGCTCCTTGGTTAATGTAACATTTTTTTACACTACCTGTTTCAGAAATATAATGTGGTAGAGCAGGAATATCTTCTGTATAGATTTTCCAGTTTGGATCGTCTAAGTCTAATTCATTATTTTTGTTTAATAAGTCCATGTTGGCTTCCCACAATGAATCAATTGTACCAACATCTTTCCAATATCCTTCAAAGCGATAAGAATATAATCTCTTATTAGCATTTAAGAAATCAGGAATGATGTCTTTACCAAAGTCATGGTTACTTCCTTCACGGTTCATATCCGCAACTAAGGCTTTACGTAATTGTTTCCAGTTGAAAATATAAATTCCCATACTAGCTAAATTGCTCTTTGGTTGAGCTGGTTTTTCTTCGAATTCAATAATTCGTCCGTCTTCGTCGCAATTCATGATTCCAAAACGGCTTGCTTCTTCCCATGGTACTGGCATTACTGCAATGGTTAAATCAGCATTATTAGCTTTATGCGTTGCTAACATATCTGCATAATCCATTTTGTAGATATGGTCTCCAGATAAGATAAGTACATATTCTGGATCCACGTTATCTAGAAAATCGATGTTTTGAGTGATGGCATCAGCTGTTCCTTTGTAAACTCCAAATTTCGTTCCATCTTTTTCACTTGGTGGTAGTACATAAACTCCACTTCCTGTTGTATCAAGTCCCCATCTTTGTCCTTGTCCAACATATGCATTCAATGTTACTGGCTCATATTGTGTTAGAACTCCAACAACATTGATATCTGAGTTGGCACAGTTACTTAATGGGAAATCGATGATACGATATTTTCCACCAAAGTAAACAGCTGGCTTAGCGTTTTTCTTAGTTAAATCATATAAACGCGTACCACGGCCACCGGCTAAAATCATGGCGACCATATTATTTTGTTCCATAGTCATCCTCCTATACTTGTTACCTAATACAAGTATATCACTTTTATAGTAAATTTGTATTATTTTTACGTAAATATGAATGCGTTTACATTTTACTTTTTCGATAAAAAAAGAATAGAGACAAGCTCTATTCTGATCGTAATGATTCAACTGGATCTTTTTTAGATGCGATTTTCGATGGAATTAGACCTGCAATCAATGACAAGATAACGGAAATCACAACTAAAATTAATCCGCCTTGCCATGGTAAAATAGCTAAGTTCGCAACTCCTGTTTTAGCTTCTACAATGGTACTGATTGGCCAATTCAATAAAACGGTTAAGCCAATTCCAATTAAACCACTTGCCAATCCAATTATGAAGCTTTCGGCATTGAAGATATGTGAAATATCTTTTTTACTTGCTCCTATTGAGCGTAAAATACCAATTTCTTTAGTACGTTCTAATACCGAAATATAAGTAATAATTCCAATCATAATACTTGAAACAACCAATGAAATCGATACAAAGCCAATTAATACATAGCTAATCATATTAATAACCGTTGAAACAGATGAAATCATTGTTCCTACAATATCAGTATAACTAATCGTATTGTTTTTATTTCCTGCGTCTTCTTGCATTTGATTGTAGTCTTCAATGCAATCGGATAAAACTTCTTTACTATCAAAGTCTTTGGCATATAAAGAAATTTGTGTAGGAGAGTCTAAATCAACAACTCCCATTTTCTTTAAATTAGATTCCAATGTCGCATTAATATTGTCGTTATATGTTTCCATATACGCTAAAATTTCATCTTGTGACATCATTGACATTGCTAATTTTTCTTGATCTGTTAAAGAAGTAAAATCAAGTTTTTCACCATTTCTAAATTCTTTTCCAGTAAAAATATTTATGTCTTCGTTTTCTTTTTGTTCTTTTACAATAGCCGAGTTTTCGCATTGATCAATGACATAGTCTCTCATTTCGCTTGAATAATAAATACCTCCAAGCATTCCACTTGCCATCGTATTTTCTTTTTGACGAATGACTCCAACGACTTTAACTTCCGTAGCGTTATCGACTACCTTTTGAACGTAGTCTTCATCTTCGCTACGATCAATCCAAATGCCATTAACTTTTTCGAATAAATCTGAGTTTAAGACTAATTTAAATTTAGTATCCATTAATTCATCCATTGCATATGCTTCTTTTTCTTTGGTTGTTTTTACTTCTGAAGAAGATCCTTGTACAATTTTATTATATGAATCAACCACTTCATCTTGGTTTAAGATTCCTAAAGAATATAGTGCATAGTCAGTAATGTTATTGTTTTTATCAACGGCAATGACAACTTCATTGTAGTTTTCAGGCCAATTTCCTTCGATTAATTCAAATTCAGAATTTTTTAATTCTTCTTCATCTGGTAATTGAAGCCATACTTCATTGGCATCGGATGTAGAGGACATAATACTTGCACGAGCATTCATTAAATCACCCATTCCCAATTTATCAATTAATCCATTAGGACTTACTTGTACTAAGCCGCTATCTGTTTGTTCATTATAAACATTTAAATTTAGTCCATAAGAATATTCGATAGCTCGTGAATTATTACGAATTTCTTGTCCGTCTTCACTTTCAATATATGATTTTAATTCAGTTAAGTTATTTTGTTTTGAACTTGCAATGGATTCAAGAACATTATTGACAAAACTCTTAGTATAGATTTTATCCATGTCACGTTGTTCATCTTTTGCTTCACTATCCGGTGTCATTGATTCCATCATACTGGTCATATCCATTGTCGTAGCTTGAATACTGATTGGATAGGCAGTCATCGTATCGCTTTCTACGCCATCAATATAAGATTGAACTCCATTTGATAAAGATAAAATCAAGGCAATTCCAATAATTCCAATGCTTCCCGCAAACGAAACTAAAATCGTACGGGCTTTTTTGGTCATTAAGTTATTTAAACTTAATGATAAAGCAGTCATAAATGACATTACTGTTTTCTTTTCAGTATGTTCATCTACAATTGTCTCAACTTCTTCATATGGATTACTATCGTCTACAACTTGTCCATCAAATAAACGAATAATACGAGATGAATATTGTTGTGCTAAATCAGGGTTATGGGTAACCATGATGACTAATTTTTCTTTGGAGATTTCTTTTAAAATTTCCATAATTTGAACCGATGTATGGGAGTCTAGGGCTCCTGTTGGTTCATCCGCCAAAATAATATCTGGATTATTTACGATAGCACGGGCAATGGCCACACGTTGCATTTGTCCGCCTGACATTTGCGTTGGTTTTTTATTAATTTGATCTTTCAAACCAACTTTTTCCAGTGCTTCAATAGCTCTTTTTCGTCTTTCCTCTTTGCTTACTCCACTTAGAGTTAACGCTAATTCCACATTTGATAAAACACTTTGATGAGGAATTAAATTATAGCTTTGAAACACAAAACCAATTTTATGGTTACGATATGTATCCCAGTCTTTGTCAGCATAATTTTTAGTAGATTTACCATTAATAATTAAATCTCCACTTGTATATTGATCTAGACCTCCAATAATATTTAAAAATGTTGTTTTACCGCATCCACTTTGTCCTAAAATAGATACGAATTCACTGTCTCGAAAAGATAAACTAACACCTTTTAAAGCATGAACAACTTCTTCACTTGTTTGATAATCTTTTACGATATTTTCACAACGAAGCATATATACCTCCTTATTGAATAATTAACATGTGTTAAGGATACTATTATAAAAGTTAGATGTCAATTAAAAAGACATTCCCATTTATTTAGAAATGTCCATTGGTTCATAGTCTTGTAATTCGGCTAAAAAGTTCTTATTTTTTAATTGTTGTTCAATTAAATCTAATACAATTTGTGATGGTGCGCTAACGGTATGATAATGATAATTTGATGTAACGTTTTTTAAATACGTTGACTTTCCTGTTTTTAAATCATCAAGAAAATGTTCAACATCTTTTCGTGAATGAATTCCTAATTGAGCGCGTACAATGCCATAGGTTCTGTGATAAACAAATACATCTTCAACACATCCACCACAATCAACGATGCAATCTAATTCTTCTTTTGTTTGTTCATCTGTATGATTTACTTTAAATACACGACTTACTTTCGATACTTCATTTAGTAAATAGCCATTGCTTGTGGAAATAATATCATAATCTTTAGCACGTAATAACGCTATATCTTGAACAATGACTTGCCTGGAAACATGAAACATTGAAGCAAGACTTTTCCCTGGTATCGCATCTTTTGATTGTCTAAGATATTCAATTATTTGTTTTCTTCTTTCCGCTCCATTCATGTTTTTTTATCCTCCTTGTTATATAGTATCAAAAAGAAAATAGAATGTCATGGACATTCTATCTAAGTATGTAATTATCATAATAAGCGGATTGTTTTGATAACTCGCTATTAAATGTATCAATTCCCATTAATTCAACAAGCGTTGGTGTATCTAAATATAGATTTGTACCAAATCCAAGTCTAGGACTATCAAAAGTTACACCTAGACTAGCTAAAGTCGTTGGGAATAAATCATATGTGCATAATTCTCTTGTTTTATTTTGTTGCACAGCTATTGGTGAATTGATAATTGTATAATATTCTTTACGTACATAACCACTTGCTTCAATGTCTTGAAACCATGTTGTATCCATACAGTTGTGATCACCAGCTAATACAATGGTCGTATTTTCATACCATGGTTGTTGTTGTGCCCAAGCAATGAATTCTGCAACTTGTTTAGAAGAACAGCGTAGTACATTCGAATATTGATCATCATAAATGTTCTCACATTCATCACAAATGTATCCACCTGTAAAATGAGTATCAACTGTCAGCATTGTAAAGTTAAATGGTTCATTTTGACTCGATAGCTTTTCTAATTCGATTTTGGCAAAATCAAATAATTTAATATCCTCGTATCCCCACCAGACACGATAATCTGATGGAATCCATCCATTGACAATGGCAGATCCATAATCAACAATTTCATAATTTCCATGTTGTTCGAAGTAGTATTTTCTTCCTCCAAATACAGCATCCGATCCAATCATCAATTCATTGTGGTAACCGTTTTGAGCTAAGATATCACCAATACTATAAGCACCTGCAAGGTAATTATCTTCTTTTATGAATTCATTTCCATTTACACTAGTTTTAATAGGAATACCGCTTGTTTCTCCTATCATAGCTCCTGCCGTAAATCCATTTAATGAAGGAGCAATAAATCCATTGGTTCCAAATGTTAAATTATTTTCTTGAATGGATTGAAGCTCAGGAATCAAACTTTCTTCCATTGCCCCACCATGTTCTTTATCTTCATATGTTTGTTCCATAGACTCTAAGAAAATATAAATTAAATTTCTTTTTGTCTCCGGGAATGAATATGTCACATTTTCAGGATTTACATAATATTGTTCAAAAATATTACTTGGATGTTTTAAGTTATATAAATATTCGTCTAAGCGAATTTGTGCTGAGCAATTATAGGCTCCTAAAAAGCAACAGATCATGCATCCAATACTAGACGCACATACAATAAAAGCGTTTTTTCTTCTAGAATATGTACCTTCTTCTAAATTCTTTTTCTTATTTTTATGAATGAATAACACAAAGCATAAAAAACATACCGTAAAAACAATCGGAGCTGGAAGGCATGTACGTATAAAATCAGATACATAACTTGTATCGGTTCCTTCTAATGGACTCATCAAGTGATACAATATTTCTTCAAATGGAATATTTCCAAATGTAGCAGGAACCCATTTTCCTACTTGAACTAATAAAATTCCTAAAAATACCATCAATACAAGAACTGTCCATAATACAATATTTAAAACTTTACTTACTTTTTTCTTCATACTTCACCTGTAAATTTTACGTAAAGGATTATAGCACAGTAAATAAAAAAGGTGAAAAATTATTTCACCTAAATAAATTTCTTGATGATTGGAATATGTTTTAAAATCACCACAATTAAATACGAGATTAAAAATATTCCTAAAACACCTAATATAAAATTAAGTAATACGATATTTTGATATGGATTAAATTGTAAATACTTCAACAATAAGCGTACAAAGATCATGTGAATCAAGTAAATACCAAATGATTTATCATCAATTGAATTGATAATTGAACTTCTTCTAAAATTAAAGGATTCCATTAAACTAAAAATAGAAATGGATTGAACTACCACAAATATAGACGAATAATTAGTTAGGGTCGAAAAATCTAACCCATTTTTAGTTTCAAAATAAGTTGTCACAATCATTCCGATTGTTGAAAGAATCAACAATATAATGGATTGTTCTTTTTTTATGTTAACTATCTTATTGTGCATCGCATATCCTAAAAAGAAATATAAAGGATAAATTGATGATACCATAATATAAAATTCTATATCGAATCCAAATACTTGAAATATTGGAATCATTGATAAGAAAATTGTATAAAGAATTAATAAGTATTTTATGTCTTTATCACTTGCTGATCTGGTTACTAATCGATAAATAGGCAACATCAAATATAGTCCTATAATCAAATATAGATACCATAAATGTGACCAGCTTGTTCCTTGAAAAAAGTTCAAAATAATTGATTTAATCCATCCAAAACTAATTGCTTCATTATGTGTAATACAATCAAAAATACCAAAGATAATAACACAGAATAACAATGCTTTAATAATTCTTAAAATATATTTTGAAAAAATTGTTTTATAGCTAATTTCCTTTTTTGGATTTAACAATAATGCACCGGTAATCATTACAAAAATGGGAACACACCATAAAAGTAAGTTCAAAATACATTTTGAAATAATGTATTGATTCACTGTGATTTCTGTTCCATATAAACCAATTGCACCATTTAAGAAATGAAGCAAAACAATTCCGATGCATGCCAAAACTCGCATGTATCGGAATGATTCTATTTTTTTAGTTTCTACCATGTATCAACATTATCTCCTAAACAACCTTCATTGCTCGAACTAGCACTATCTTGCACTGGTTCTTGTACAACAGGAGCAGATTGTGAATAATCAACTTGAGGTTGTTGTTCTTGATATTGTTCAACTTGTGGTACTGATTCAATATTTTCCTGTGCTTGTTCAGCCGCCACTTGCTTATCTTCAATAATTTTTTCTTCACTTTCTTGTGTTGAAACTTTCGCATCATCAGTTTTAGAAGTATATGTAATATATCCTACACCATCATCTGTTAATTTTAGAGAAACTTTTGTGGTATCGGCAAATGGGAAAGCGTGCAATTCAACAAAATCATCTGTTCCAAAAGAAACTTTAATTGTATATTCAGTTGTTGTTTCCAAAGTTGAATCAGACTTTTCTGTATCATTAGTTGCATCATAATATAACATACGAGATTCATCTGCAACAAATACATCATCTTCTTTTAACATGTTTTCGGAATAGTCATCCATCGTATCCGTTTTAATCGAAAAACCTACAATGTCTTTTCCAGTTGCATTTTTAATTTCAACTTGATATACATTTTCTCCTTCAACTTTTTCACCAATTGTTTTTAACTCTACAACTTCTTCTTGTTCTTCTGTTGTAGAACAACCAGTTAGTACTAATCCAAAACAAGCAAATGCCATCAAAAGTGTTTTTAATAATTTCATTTTATCCTCCCTAGTTCATTCGTGAATAATCATGATATTTTAATGATCCTGAAGAACCATATCGAATCATATATCCATTTCTTCCTAATTCTTTTTCAAAGTCAGGATCACATACATATGTAGTTCCATCAACAACAATTTCCACCCATGAATGTGGTGTATTATAAGAACCTTGTCGTCCTCCTACTTGATAAGCTTCATAACCTAAATCACGTGCTAAATATGTAAAGGCTGCTGCCATTACATAACAATTCCCTCGTCTGTTCTTAAATCCATAAACTGCGTAGTTTTCGCTTCCATACGAGTTGTAGTCAGCTGGTTCATAACGTGAATATGTAAAGTTTTTCGCATAATTAAATGCTTTACGTAAATCATTTCCAAGTGATTGGTTTACATTATGCGCATATTGTTGTGCTTGACTAATCGTTTCACGATAATAATTAGCATTTTGATATGGTGAATTTCCTTTTAAACATAATTGAATTTCAATTCCTTTGATGGCGTGATCAATTTTAGTTGTTCCAGCCACTTGGTTATTTTTAGCCCATCCTAACCAGCCAAAATGTTGTGCATGAACTGTATAATAAATATCATATTTATTTGCAATATCACCAGTTAACTTAATTTGAATAGCTTCTAACCTTTTAGCTTGGCCAGTTGTTCCTGATAATTCTCCATTTGACTTCCAGTCTTGCCATCCTATTTTTTGTACATGAGTCATATAAGATACTTTAGGTAAAGTATCAGCTTTTACATAACTAACTCCAGGCATTAACATAACCGAAGCAATAACTATCCATGCAATTTTTCTAAATTTGCTTTTCATTCTAACACTCCTTTTAATAACATCTTATAATACTTTTAATCCCATTTTTATTATATATTCCTTTTATGAACTTTTTCTGTATTTTAATTAAACTTTATTTAAATTATGCTTTAATAAAAATATAACTTTTTCAAGTTTTACTAATATAAATAAAAAGGACTAACCTATTATAATACGTTAGTCTCTAATAAAAACTACTATATATCTTTTATCTTTCTAATATTTTTAATTTTTATTTTGAATTTTAAATACATGTCTCATTAAATTATATTTTATTTCAAAATTATTTCTATCCTGTTCTTTTATTACTGATAATATAATGCCACAAAAGAAATTAAGTATAGCTACAACAAATAAA
>JAQYFP010000084.1 GCA_028723085.1 Erysipelotrichaceae bacterium
AATTCTTCACCAGAGAAGAATTTTTCCATTAATTCATCATCACCCATAGCAACGGCTTCCGCAATTTGATCTTTATATAAAGCAACTTCTTCAACCATGTCTTCTGGAACTGGTTGTGGTTTATCGCCTTCTGCTTTTGGTCCTTTATAATACCAAGCTTTATTTTTGATGATATTTACTGAACCAACGATGCTTCCATTTTCAATAATTGGAACTTCAAATGGAATAATACTCTTTCCAAATTCTTCATGTAAAGCACTATATGCATCCGCAAAACTTGTGTCTTCTTCATCCAAGCGATTGATAAAGAAAATAGTTGGTTTTTTAGATTCGATAGCTTGTTTATAAGCTAATTTAGTTCCTGATTGAAGAGGATCTTTAGCAGAACATACAATTAAAGTACTATCACCAACCGCAAATCCACTTTCTTTTTCACCAACGAAATCTAAGTAACCTGGTGTATCAATAAAGTTAATTTTACAATCTTCCCATTCAATTGGAATAATAGAAGTATAAACTGATAATCCACGAGCAATTTCTTCTGCATCAAAGTCAATCATTGAAGATCCATCGCTTGTTTTACCAAAACGATCCGTTGCTTTCGTGTAATATAACATGGCTTCCAATACAGAAGTCTTACCTACCCCGCTGTGTCCAACAACACTAACATTTCTTACTTCAGAACTTAAATAATCACGCATAATGAATCCTCCCTATTTTAGAATTGGCTCTAATTGAGCACGACAATGTTCACGTACATAATCTAAGGCACGATTACCTTGTTTATCGACCATATCAACATCGGCTCCATAAGCAATTAATTTTTCTACTAGTGAAGCATATCCACCAAAGGCAGCTCTCATTAAGCTTGTACATCCATTATTATCAAACAAATTCACATCAGCATTTCTTTCAAGTAATAAAGCAATTGTATCGCGTTTAAAGGCAATACATGCTTCCATTAAAGCAGAACGACCTACTTCATCTTGGGCATTGATATCTGCACCAGCATCTAATAATAAAGCAACACAACGATCTTGTCCTAATAAACATGCTCTCATTAAAGCGGTTCTTCCATTATCGTCTTTGGCATTTACATCCGCTCCTGCATCAATCAAAGCTTTACAAATTGTCTTATTTCCTTTTTTAGCAGCTCCCATTAAAGCTGTTTTTCCATTTTTATCTGTTAAATTCACATCAGCACCATTGTCAATTAACAATTGCACAATGTCTTTACGATCTCTTTTTGCAGCTCTCATTAAAGCCGTTCTTCCATCGCCGTTTTGATAATTAACATCGGCTCCACCTTTAATTTGAGCAGCTGCCCAAGAAAATTCACCGTTCGCACAAGCATCCCAAAAAACTTTATTGAAATTATGATCCATTTTGTTCGTCCTCCTTTTTGAATCAAATACAGAAAAACTGGAATATTCTCATAATATCCCAGTTATATCATTAAAAAGGAGATTGACTCAATTTTATTATTTTCAATAGTAACAGTTTTATTCATGAGTACCACTCCCTTCGTTTCTGATTTCATTCTAACAAAAACAAAATGAGATACAAACAGAATGCCAAACAAGCCATTTTTGAAGCCAATTATGCCATTTAAAAGGAATTTTCGGTTCTAGCGATAATCGCATCTTGTGTTTGTGGCATCAAAGAAACAAATTGAGCACAATATCCTGCCACACGAACAATTAAATCTGTATATTGTTCTGGATGAATTTGGGCTTGTCGAAGTACATTGGAATCAATCACATTAAATTGATTGTGATAAATTCCTTTTTGAGCACTCACAATTAAAAAGTCTACAAATAAGTCAAAATGATCGATTAAAGACTGTGACATAAATCGCATATTTAATAATTGTCCTGCTGCCACTTTTTCATTAGGAAGTTTACTTACAGAATTAATAAGTGCTGTAGGTCCCTTAATGTCAGTTCCTTGCGTTGGTGAACAACCTTCATTTAAAGGAGAACCAGCCATTCTTCCATCAGGTGTTGCTCCTACCACAAAACCATTAGGTACATAGCTTGTAATGTTGCTTGTTGACATTGTGTAACATGAAATCATTGGTCCTTTGTCTTTTCGAATCGTTTGATAATTAGGCAATAATTCTAAATAAGAATCAAATACATCTTTCACAATATAATCCACTTCATCTACATCATTACCAAATTTATCAAGTTTCATAATCTTTTTATGAATTCTTTTTCCTGATTCACTTTGCCAATTGTTCTTCATCGCTTCAAGTAATTCATCCATTGTGAATTCTTTATGTTCAAAGACTAATTTCTTGATAGTATACAAACTATTGCCTACTACACTAGGTCCAATATTAGATTGAGATACAACATCATAACGACAACCACCTTGTTTTAGTGTTTTTCCTAATTTCAAACTATCGCATACTAAGCAAGACGCAAAGGGATCGGCATCGTATTTTTCTAAGCTTTTATCGCAAATTTTATCGCATTCTACAGCAATATCTGTATAAAACTTTAGGTAATCTTGCCATTGTTTCCACAATTCATCATAGTTAGAAGCTTGTTTAGTTTGTTTCATACAAATACCAGTATTTAAATCAATGCCACCATACAACATGATTTCTAATACTTTTCCCCAGTTTACATAGGTCATTCCCGTAGCACGGTGTCCATATTTTCCTGGCACGCCTGTTTCGACACAACCAATAGGACAATAATCATACGCATCGATTTTCGGAATACCTAAATCCAATAAACCTTTGATTGCGACTTCATCATTAAACATACTTGGCATTCCACATCCTGTGGCAATTAGTTTCGCACAAGCTTCAATAAATTTTCTTGGACTGTTTTGATGATATCGGGCTGAAAAATTAGGTTCAGCTAAAGAACAATTATGCATAGCTTCAATGCATAAGTAACTCAATTCATTAACGCCTTCACTTCCATCTGGTTTAAGTCCTCCTACGACTAGATTTGAATACAATGGATATCCTTGTGAAAATTTAGTATGTTCATAAGGACGTACTTTATTTTGTGAAGACAACATTATAAACATATGGGTAATAATTTCAAGAGCATCGTCTTTTGTGATTATGTTCGTTTCAATGTCGTGTTGATAAAAAGGAAGAAGATATTGATCAAAGCGACCGAAACAAAATGAGTGACCATTACTTTCAATCATTAAAAGAACATGAATCATATATACAATTTCTACGGCTTCATAAAAACTTTGACAAGGTTGTTCCAACATTGTACAAGCGATTTCACTCATTTTCTTCAGTTCTTTTTTTCTTGTGATATCTTGTTCTTTATCAGCAAGTTGTTCGAGCAATGTTCCAAAACGTTTACAAAACGATAATGCCCCTTCTAAACTAATAATGACAGATTGATAATAATCATTCGAATCGTTGTCTAAATGACTTTTCGCTATATCAATTAGTTTACGAAATCCTGTATTCAGGATCATTTCATAATCACAAACAATATGGCCATCCCCACTCATACTGATTCCACCACGATGAATAATACCTTGTTTTTGAGCCAATAAAATGTCTTCAGTAATATTTCGATTTACTTCATCTTCGTGAGTATTTCCTTTCCAATAAGGATAAATGGAACGTAAATCTTGTTTGGTTTGTTCATCAATTTTAAAGACATCACCTTTTCTTTTTTCAAATTCATCGAGTTCATCAATCACCCATTGAATAGAGTATTCTGGAAAAATAGGTGCTGCAAAGTTGTGACTTGCCTGGTTTCCAAAAATCAATGAATCTTGTTCCACATAGATGTCCATATGATTTAAAGTATGTGCAAAAGCCTTCGCTTTTTTGAGAATGTAAGAATCTTGTTCATTATTTTTAAAAGATTGAGTATAAAGTAAAGCACGTTGGGAACATATACTAGCTTCCCTTTTCTCCATTTTTTTTCGAAGTCTATCTATTCTTTCTTGATTCATAACCCTGCTCCTAAAAAAATAAGTAGAGTACAACTCTACTTATTCAAATTCAATACAACTGGAACTGATTTGTATCCAACACCCATACGATCAATTCCCATATCAATTAATTGTAAGAAATGTTCACGTGTTCGAATGCATCCACTTCCTTTAATTTGGCATTGTCCTTGCACCTCATCCATCATAACTTGAATAATTTCTGGAGTTGCACCATGTGCTTCATGTCCTGTTAAGAATCCAGTTGATGTTTTAACGAAATCCGCATTGGCATCCATTGCACAATGGCATGCTTTTTTAACTTGTTCTACTGTTAAGGCATCCGTTTCAAAAATTACTTTAACTGGTACATTTTTTTCATGACATGCATCTACAACTGCTTTAATATCTTTTGTGACTTCGTCATATTTTCCTGAACGAATTAATCCAAAGTTAGCAACGATATCCAACTCACCAATGACATCGGCATAGTTGTCTACTAGGATTTTAGCTTGGGCTACTTTTGATTCTGTTGAACTTGTTCCAAATGGGAAATCACATACAGGACATAATTTTGTCTTAGTTCCTACAACATATGGTTTACATAATTCCATATATCCTGGGTTAATACAGATTGTTGCGCATCCTAAATTTACACCATCTTTTGTTAGTGCAATGATTTCATCTTCTGTGAATTCCGGTTTTAATACTGAATAATCAATGTAAGAAGCTAATTCTTCTAAAGTCATTTCAGAAGCTTTTTTATTTGGTTTTTTCATGTTTATCACCTCTACGAAAATATTAGAACATTTTCGAACATATGTAAACATACAATTATGCAATACCAAAAGTAATTTGTCCTTTTTGACGATTTACTTCACTCACAATTACTTTTACTCTTTGTCCCATACTATAACTTGTGTGTTCTCCTTTTAAAGTCATTGTTAAAGCATCGTATTCAAAGAAATCATATAAAGAACGAACAGGAACCAATCCTTCAATACAATTATCCAATTCAACAAAGAAGCCAAATTCTAATACCGATACAATAGTCCCTTCAAATGTTTCAAATTGATGTGATTCCATATATTCAGCCATTTTATAGTCATTAACTTTTCTTTCCACAAAGATGGCATCTCTTTCTTTTTGTGACATCTGCATACTTTGTTTTTCAATTTTTTTGTTGTCTTTATTAATGTTACCCTCTGTTTTTTCAAAACAATATTTACGAAGCATTCGATGAACGACTAAATCCGAATATCTTCGAATAGGTGAAGTAAAGTGACAATATTCTTCTTCAGCCAATCCAAAGTGTCCTGTACATTCATGGGAATAACACGCTTTTTGCATAGAACGAAGTGCCATTCTAGAGACAACTTCAAAATCATTTTCATCTTCAACCGATTCTAATAAAGTTTGAATCGATTTTGATGAAATGTCTTCATAATCAAATAGTAGATGTAAGTTTTGTGTTAATTGGATCAATGGTTCTATTTTCTTTTCGGTTGGTTTTTCATGGACACGATACATACATGGTAATTCTTGTTTATGTAAGTAATTTGCAACGCATACATTAGCTAAAATCATACATTCTTCAATAATTTGTTCTGAGAAACCTCTTGGTTTTACTTTAATAGAAACTGGTTTTCCTTTTTTGTTTAATTGAATGAAAGGTTCTTTCGTATTAAAGTCAATGCATCCACGATCATAGCTTCTCTGATTTAATAAAGAAGCACATTGCGCTAAATTAATAAGATCTTGATATATAGGTTCATATTGACGAATAGCTTGTAGATTGCCTTCTAATAGTTGATTTACGCATGTATATGTACAACGCATATTAGAATGAATTAAGCTTGGATATACTTTATAACTTGTACAGTTTCCATGTTCGTCTATTTCCATTTGGCATGTGATTGTGCATCGATCAACATCTGGGTTTAATGAACAAATACCATTGCTTAATTTAAAAGGAAGCATGGGTACAACTCGATCACATACATAAATGCTCGTACAACGAGCATAAGCTTCTTGATCAATCGCACTTCCTTCTTTTACATAATGGGATACATCCGCTATATGGACATATAAACTATATCCGTATTTTTTCTTAACAATACTAATGGCATCATCAAAGTCTTTCGCATCATCCCCATCAATAGTAAAAGTAATCAAATCGGTTAAATCAGTACGATTTAGACGATCTTTTTTTCCTACTTTATCTGGTATTTGTGTTAATTCTTTATCAATGCGACGATTAAAATCCATACGAACGTTGTTTTCCAATAATATGGATGTAATATCAACACCTTTATCTTTAATATTTCCGATAATTTGTTCTATTTCAACCACCATAGGATTATCGTATTTTACTATTTTCACAACTGCTTTATCGTGATTGTGAATATTAAAATCATCGATATTCTTAATAACAAACGAACGATGATAGTCAATATCACTTAAGAAGCGATAGCCTTTTTTGGATTTGATAAATTCACCAGTAATCTTATAGATTCCTCTGGTAAATATTTTTTTGATTTTCCATACACCATTTTCTCTTTGTGCTAATACTTCATCTTGTTCAAATACATTTTTGGCATATTTCTTTTCCACATAAATTCTTGTATCTTCATTGGAAACCATGAATTCATCTTTAGAGACGTCTTTTACTTTTCCAACGACATCGCTTGAACTAATATATGAATAAAAAGAATGGTTGTTGATAATAATTCTTTCTTCTTCTAATTCATTTAAGGTTTTAATTAATTGTGTTAAATCATTTGCACTTGTGACATGTAGATTTTCTCTTAACTCTTCTAATTTCCATTTTTTTCTTCGATGAAATAATTGTAATAATGATTCTCTCATGTTTTCACTTCCTTTCCTAAAAAAAAAGACCATATGGTCTTCTTTAAATGACTTGTAATGCGATAACGATAACGAAAAATAAGATTCCACAAAATAAAGTCATACGACTAATTACTTTTTCTGGACCTCTTTCTTTTTGAACCGCAAATAAATTCAAATCTCCACTACCTGTGAAAGCAGCTGATAAACCATCTGATTTACCACTTTGAAGCAAAGTCAAAATAATAATAATTCCTGATAAGACCATCAAAACTATATTTAAAATATCTTTCATAAAAATCACACTTCCTATTTTTTGAGTATAACACATCTTTTGTTAAATTCAAAGACACATTAAGTATACACTATTTTTAAATCATTTCAAAAAAAGAGTGAAAGTATATCACCCTTAACTTATTCTTCGATTTTCTTTAAATCGATGTATGGAATTTCTGTTGGTGTTTCACGACCAAATAAAATCAACAATACAGTTGCTTCTTTCTTTTCATCATCCATAGCTTCAACAGTTCCTTCTGATCCTTCAAAAGCACCATTTAAAATTTGAACTGTATCACCGATTTCAAAATCAACTTGAACATTTAAGTCTTGACGACCTAAACGACGTAAAACAGCATCCACTTCTTCTTGTGCAACTGGGAATGGTTTAGCACCTTTACCACTTGAACCAATGAATCCTGTTACTCCTGGTGTATTACGTACAACATACCATGCTTCATCTGTCATGATCATTTGTACTAATAAGTATCCTGAGAATAAGTTATGTACTTTTTCAACTGGTTTACCGTTTTTGTATTCGATTTCTTTTTCTTCAGCAACAACAACTTGGAATAAAGAATCTTCTAACCCCATTGTCTTAACACGACGTTCCAAATTGTTTTTTACATTATTTTCTTGTCCAGCGTATGTGTTAACAACATACCATTCTTTTTTTAATTCAGACATATTTCCTCCTACGCTTTGATAATTAAATTTAATAAACCAGAAGCTGCTACTTCACAAATAAAGAAATAGGCTCCAAATAATAAAGTAAAGACAACAACAATTCCGCTTGTCTTACATAATGTTTTGAATCCTGGCCATTCAACGGCTTTTAATTCTTTCATAACTCCTTTTGGAGAATATACACGATCTTTTTTTGTCTTTGACATTGTATAACCTCATTTCGTTTCTTTATGCAAAGTATGTTTACCACACTTTGGACAATATTTTTTGATTTCTAAACGCTCTGTATGCGTTTTTTTATTTTTTGGTGTTGTATAATTTCGTGACAAACATTCTGTACACGTTAAAATAACTTTATCTGCCATAATAATCTCCTATAACTAGATTAATTTAGCACTAAAGTTCAAACTTTGTCAATCTTTAATAACCATTTTCTAATTTTTTTGATTCGATATTGCACTCCCTGTCGACTCAAATGCACTTGCTTCGCAATTTCTTGGCAATTATCTCCTTGCCATTTTGCCTTTAGTATTTCGTAATCCAATGGTTTTAATTCGTTTTGTGCTCTTTCAAAAATTTGTTCACATGTAATCGAACCTACGACATAATCATGTAATGAACAATCATCACTACCCGAAATAATTTCACCATAAGTTGTGTGGTGAGTTTCATTAATAGCCATATCTAGACTTACCGTATAAGCTAGGTTATATGATGATGTTCGCGATATCATTCGTATAATATCAACACATCGATTACGAACAACTGAGCAATAATAATTACAAAAGCCCATTTTAGAATCTAATCGATAGCTTTCTAGGCTTTGCACAAGTAATTGATCAAACATTTGAAAGTAATCTTCTTGTGTGCAATATAACGCAAATTGCGATGAAAATTTGTTTTGAATTACTGACTTTACAACCGGTCGAAAGAATTCAATGATAACCGGTAAGGCTTCTTCATCTTTT
>JAQYFP010000085.1 GCA_028723085.1 Erysipelotrichaceae bacterium
TGACTTTCATCAATTCCTTTATCACTTAAAATTAAAATATTAGCTCCTTCATGATAGGCACGGTCTACACTGACAAATAAGTTATGAATCGCATCTTTAAGTGGCATTCCACGATAAAACAACAATGAAATTGTTTTATTGTTAAATCCTTTTTTATTTAAAGAACGAATCTTTTGCATATCTCGTTCAGTTAAAATAGGATTATTTACTTCTAATACCGTACAGTTAGAACCTTTCTCTTCTAGTAAGTTACCATCGGATCCTAAGTAAACAGTTGTATCAGTAACAATTTGTTCACGAAGGGAATCAATTGGTGGATTGGTAACTTGAGCAAATAATTGTTTAAAATATTCGAACAAAGATGGATGGTGTTTCGATAATACTGCAATAGGGATATCGGTTCCCATGGCAGCTGTTGGTTCGACTCCATTCTTAGCAGTTGGTAAAATAATGTTTTTACATTCTTCGTATGTATAACCAAATACTTTGTATAATTTGTCTCTTTGTTCTTTGGTGTGCATAGTTGGTTTTTTGTCAGGGGCTGGTAAATCTTTTAAATGAATTAAATTTGTATCCAACCATTCTCCATATGGATTTTGATGAGCATAATGTTCTTTTAATTCATCGTCTTCAATTAATCGTTTTTGAATTGTGTCTACTAAAAGCATTTTACCAGGACGTAAACGATCTTTTTTGATGATTTTTTCAGGAGCAATATCTAATACACCAACTTCACTTGATAAAATCAAACGATTGTCATCGGTAATATAATATCGAGAAGGTCTTAGACCATTACGATCTAAAACCGCTCCTACAACATCTCCATCCGAGAAAATTATGGCAGCAGGACCATCCCATGGTTCTAACATAGTTGCGTAATAGTGATAAAAATCTTTTTTAGTTTGGGACATTGGTGTATGTTTCCATGGTTCAGGAATGGTAATCATTACGGCTTGGGCTAAGTCCATACCATTCATTACCATAAATTCTAAAGAATTATCAAGCATAGCACTGTCCGATCCATTGGCATTGATAACAGGTAAAATTTTTGTATATTCCTCTGATAAAAATTCAGAATCCATGCTTTCTTCTCGTGCTAACATACGGTTGGCATTTCCTCGAATGGTATTAATTTCACCATTGTGAGCAATCATTCGATTTGGATGGGCTCTTTGCCAAGAAGGCGTTGTATTTGTTGAGAAACGAGAATGCACAATCGCAATAGCTGATTGATAATCTTCATCTTGTAAGTCATTATAGAATTCACGTAATTGATTTACTAAAAACATTCCTTTATATACGATGGTTTTACTTGAAAGGGAAGCAACATATGTGTCAGGACAACTTTTTTCAAATTCTCTTCGAATGATATAGAGTTGTTGTTCGAACTCTTTTGTTGATAGGTTACTTTCTTTTTTGATAAAACCTTGCATGATATAAGGCATGCAATCACGAGCTCCTTTTCCTAAGATTTCCGGATTACAAGGAACGCTACGCCATCCTAAAAATTGGGCCCCTTCTTTTTGCGTGATGGTTTCAAATAATTTTTTGGCTTGGTTTCGTTTTAAAGAACGTTGATCAAAGAAAAACATTCCCACGCCATATTCTCTTTGACCATCAATTTTAATATTTTCTTCTTTACATACTTTAGAAAAGAAAGAATGTGAAATTTGTAATAAAATACCAACCCCATCTCCAACTTCACCAGTAGCATCTTTACCAGCACGGTGTTCTAGTTTTTCAACAATATGTAAAGCTTGATCAACGACATCATATGATGGAGTTCCATCGATTTGAACAACAGCTCCAATTCCACATGCATCATGTTCCATTTGTGTATAATCGTTCATATAAAATCCTACTTTCTATTTATTTTCCACTGTCTCCGTAATTTGATAAAAAACGAGCGGATGGATCATTGACATTGCATCCTTCCCATTCTTTATTAGGCATCCAGAAATCAACAATCATTTGGCTTTGTTCTGGATAGAAACTTTCAAATATTTCTCTATATAATAAAGATTCTTTTGTGAAAGGAGTGGCATGGCTATATTTTTGGCGTTTTTCTTCAAATTCAGAATCAGAATAATATTCTTCAGCATATTCTTTAATATCATCGACTAATGAGTGACCAACAGCATCCGAAAAAGCTGCTTTTTCTCTCATTAATATACTTTCAGGAAGAATGTGATCCTTCGCAAAGGCGTGTCGTAATAAATATTTTCCTTTATTATATTTATTTAACTTCATTTCTGGATTAATTGCCATTACATATTCCACAAAATCTAAATCACCAAAAGGAACACGAGCTTCTAGAGAATTAGTGCTAATGCAACGATCGGCACGTAAAACATCATACATATGTAATTCACGGACACGTTTTTTACTTTCTTCTTGGAATGAAGCAGCATCAGGAGCAAAGTCTGTATATTTATATCCAAATAATTCATCAGATATTTCACCAGTTAATAACACTCTTATATTTGTTTGTTCATGAATGGCTTTACAAATTAAATACATTCCAATGGAAGCACGAATTGTAGTGATATCATAAGTCGCTAAGGCTTTGATAACGGGTTTTAGAGAACTAATAACATCTTGTGAAGTTATAATGATTTCATGATGATTACTACCAATGTATTCACTCACTTCTTTGGCATATTTTAAGTCAATGGCATCAGTTTCCATACCAATGGCAAATGTTTCAATGGGTTTATTTGATAAATTTTGAGCTATTGCACAAACTAAAGAAGAATCCAGACCACCACTTAGCAAGAAACCAACAGGAGCATCGGCATCCAGTCTTTTTTCAACTCCTTTAATAAGTAAATCATGTATGTTTTGACAAACGGTTTCTAAATCATCTTCAATGTATTCTTTGGTTTGTGTCATATCTCGATAACAAGTGAAGGTTCCGTTGGCATAATAATGACCGCAAGGGAATGGATAAATTTTATCAACAAGTCCAACAATGTTTTTTGGTTCAGAAGCAAATACGATATTATGTTCTTTGTCGTATCCATAATATAGGGGACGAATGCCAATTGGATCACGAGCTGCAATCAATTCATCTTTTTTTCTATCATAGATAATACAAGCAAACTCAGCATCTAGGTCTTTAAACATTTCTACGCCTTTTTGTTCATACAAAGGAAGAAGAATTTCACAGTCGCTGTCACTTTTAAATTGATATCCCTGTTTGATTAATTGATCTTTTGTTTTTCTAAAACCATAGATTTCACCGTTACAAACAACATAGTTTCCATTATATTCAAATGGTTGCATTCCTTCTGGAGTTAAGCCCATAATAGCTAGTCGTTGAAATCCAAGCGTTATGTCTTTGATTTGAATCATTCTTTGATCGTCTGGTCCACGTGAATGAGTTTGTTCAAATCCTTTTTCTAATTGTTGTAATGATAAAGCAGTTCCTTTATATCCTATGATAGTACACATATGTATCCCTCCTATAAGTAAGATAAACCGACAGATTACGATAATCTGCCGGTTATTTTATTTTTACATAATTCCAAACAATAATTTTCCATATGTAGGGAATGGCCAATATTGCTCGTCAACAATGACTTCAAGTGAATCACAAGGTTTTCTTAAGCTATCCATTTTACTAAGTAATACATCTTTTACGAAATTAGCTTTTTGTTCATAGCTTTCAAATGAATCCATTTCATTAACGGCTTGCTCTAATTCATGAACAGCACTAAAGGCTTCATTTAATAGATCACTTGTTTGTTTTAAGTTTTCTGTTTCATATGTTGTGTTTATTGAATCACAAACAGATTTTTTAGAAAGAATTGTATCGGCTAATGACTTAGAATAACTTGTGACGGCAGGTAAGATTTCTTTTTTAGCCATATCCAACATAGTTCTTGCTTCAATGTTGATTGTTTTTACATATTCTTCAATTAATACTTCATATCGAGACTCAATTTCTTCTTTAGAATAAACGTGTTGTTTTTCAAATAAAGCAATGTTTTCTTCTTTGACGAAATAAGGAAGAGCATCTGGTGTTGTTTTAAGATTTAATAAACCACGTTTTTCAGCTTCTTCAATCCATGAATCATCATATCCATTGCCATTAAAGATAATGCGTTTATGATTTTTAATTGTATCTTTGATTAAGGCATTCAAAGCACTTTCAAAATCTGGAGCAACTTCTAGTACATCAGCAAATTTTTCTAATTCATCGGCAACTACAGTATTTAAGATAATGTTGCATCCAGCAATAGATGAATTCGAACCAGGCATACGGAATTCAAATTTATTTCCCGTAAAAGCAAATGGACTTGTACGATTTCGATCGGTTGAGTCTTTACGGAATTTAGGAAGTACATCGGCTCCGATTCGCATATATTCTTTTTCTTTGCCATCGTATCCACTATCATTTTCAATGGCTTCTAATACTTCAGTTAATTCATCTCCTAAGAAAATAGAAATAATAGCAGGTGGTGCTTCATTAGCTCCTAATCGATGGTCGTTTCCAGCTGTAGCAACAGATAATCTCAATAAATCTTGATGTTCATCAACAGCTTTAATAACGGCACATAAGAATAATAAGAATTGTGCATTATCATGTGGTGTATCACCGGGTTCAAGTAAATTGATTCCTGTATTTGTTGATAGGGACCAGTTATTGTGTTTACCAGATCCGTTAACACCCTCAAATGGTTTTTCATGTAGTAAACAAACAAGTCCGTGTTTCTTGGCAATTCGTTGCATCAATTCCATTGTTAATTGGTTATGGTCTGTGGCAATGTTTGTTGTAGAGAAGACAGGAGCTAATTCATGTTGTGCAGGAGCTACTTCATTGTGTTCTGTTTTAGCACTAATACCAAGTTTCCATAATTCAACATTTAAATCATCCATGAATTCTTGTACACGAGATTTAATAGTTCCAAAGTAATGGTCTTCCATTTCTTGTCCTTTTGGTGAATTGGCTCCAAATAATGTACGTCCTGTATAAATTAAATCTTTACGTTGTTCATAGAATTTTTCATCAACTAGGAAATATTCTTGTTCAGGTCCAACTGTTGTTTTAACTGATACTGCATCTTCGTTTCCAAATAATTTTAAAATACGAAGGGCTTGTTTATTGATAGCTTCCATTGATCTTAACAATGGTGTTTTCTTATCTAGGGCATGTCCTGTATAAGAACAGAAAGCAGTG
>JAQYFP010000086.1 GCA_028723085.1 Erysipelotrichaceae bacterium
AGCCTGATAAAGGTTGTTTTCGTCATGCCATTTATTCACAATTTCAAAGATCAAATTTGTTCAAGTTAACGTATAATCAATAAAAATATATTTTCAAACTTTTTCATAAATTCTATTGATTTTTATATAGTTAGCTTTCCAGTTATTTATTATTTTTTCATTTTTAAAGATCTTTATTATTTATTATAAACTAAATAGGAGCTAGGCAGATAACAAAAAGTTATTTCATGACACAAATTCAGCTATTTATGTAATAAAAACACTTTTTTTAAAATCACTCTCAATCATGCTTTATTAATTTCTATATTTAAAAGAAAAAACTCACCAATCAATATGATGAGTTCTTTTTAAATGAATTAATTTAACTTGGTTAATGCTTCAATTATTGCTGTTTCAATTTCTTTTTGCTGTGATGCAGTAAGGTAGCTTGATGTACGAATTAAGCAAGTTCCAACTACTTTATGAGATCCACTTACAAAAATAGTTCCATCAAAACCAGCTAGATATTCTTCTCGTTTAATGGCATCTTCTTTACATGTATATACTTCTACAGCCGCTCCACCATCCGTTCCTACATCAACAATATCCTCTCCTGGTTCTATATATAGTTCATCTTTATTTACATAATCACAAGACATGTATACAGTTGCCGTATAACTTCCAGCTTTGTTTAAATTACCATTTGGATCGTGATCCTCTGTTACAGCTTGAACTCCCGTAATATGTTCAACAGTTGCGACTCTTTTTAAAACAAAATCTTCCGTTGGACAATCAACAAGCTTATATTTTTCTATACTTTCATTTAAAGCATTCTTTGCTTCTTCAATAGCCGTTTCTTGTTCTTCATAAGAAACTGCTTCAATTTCTTTGGTTTGTTTTTGAATTTCCTCTACTTCTTTTCCCATTTCTGGAACTTCATACTTTGCACTTTGAGCATTCTTTATTGCTTCATTGGCATTATCGATAACACTTTCATCTAAAACAGGTTCACCTGCATCAATTATTTCTTGAAGATTATTAATGTTTTCGTCTAATTTTTCTTCTTTATCCTCTAAAGAAGCCACTGCCATTTCAAACTGTTTTTTTGCTTCACTTTTTTCTGATGAGCACCCTAGCATAGAACATGTCATACCTAAAGCAAGTAAAATAGATAAAAATTTTCTGTTCATAATACTCTCCTTTTCCTAATGTTTTTTTGAATATCGGCATTGATTTCACATATTTGATTAAGTGATTATTATCATTGCCTTGTTATTTGTATCCTATTACTGCACATTACGTGCAGTCAAATCATTATTTAGAGTATTTAAAATCACATTATTCCTTATACTTTCTTCAACGTAATTGTAATCACTAATTCAGCTTACACTTATTTTTACAAAAGAATATGCAGTAATACGTAATATTTAATAATAAACAAAAAAACTCTAATACACATTCCATTTCAGAGGTGTGTCAGAGTCTTTTAACAAAACCAAGTTAACCACGCTTGATTATCTTAATTTCAATGAGTTCTTCTTTCTTTATTTAATTGTTGTAAAGCTATACCAATTAGCTTATCTGTTTGATCAGCCATGAATAAAGGAATATTTAACATATCACCGTCTAGTTTTAGATTATCCAATGAAAAACGAATGCGAAGTTTTGTTTCATTGGGATATAGTTCTTTATATTTCTTTATACTTTTACTTGTAGTATTTGTTTCAGACTTCACTTCTATTGGGAAGATATCGTTTTCTCTTTGAATCAAGAAATTGACTTCATATGGTGGATTCAATTGATTCCAATATCGTGGCGTCACTTCAAATTGAGTCACCAATGTTTGAAGAACATAGTTTTCTGTTAGTGCTCCTTTAAATTCGACAAACAGGCGATTTCCTTCCCCAAAAGCAGTGGGTGCTAATCGTGATAAACGACGAAGTAATCCCACATCAACTAAATAAATCTTAAATGCTGATACATCATCGTAGGCTGCAATAGGTAGCTTAGGAGCTGTGCTTCGATATACTTTATGAACTAAACGAGCATCTACTAGCCACTGTAAAGCATTTTCATATTCTCTAGCTCTTGCTCCTTCTTTTACCACTTTATAAATAAATTTCTTATTTTCTCGTGCCAATTGTGAAGGAATAGATTTCCATATCATTGATATTTTAGGAAATTCACTTATATTCGGGTGTTTGGCAAAGTCACGTTCATACGCATCAAGAATATTAGATAATACTTCTTGCATGGCTTCAACATCTCTTTCTTGTGTCCACATCAATACTGATTCTGGCATTCCTCCCACAACATAATACATTTTCAATTTTTCATATAAAGGATTGAAAAAAGCATCTGGAATGGGTTCTAATTCATCAATTTGATCAAGATAAGCAACTAAATTTTCATCTCCGTTGGCCATCAAAAATTCCGTAAATGTCATAGGATCAATCTGCATAAAATTAACTTTTCCTACCGGAAAAGAAGAAGGCTTTGCCAAAGTGATTCCTAATAAAGAACCAGCACATGCGACGTGGTATTGAGGAGCATTTTCACAAAAATACTTCATTGAATTAATAACATTAGGACAGTCTTGTACTTCATCAAATATAATCAATGTTTTTTCTGGTAAAATTTTCTGTCCACTTACCAACATTAAATTCTTTAGTATCCTGTTTACATCTTTGGTCGTTTCAAAGAATTGTTTATATTCTTCATTTTCGTCAAAGTTGAAATACGCTACATTATCGTAATATCTTCTCCCAAATTCTTTAAGAATCCATGTTTTTCCAACTTGTCTTACACCTTTTAAAATCAGTGGTTTACGATATGGTGAATTTTTCCACTTTTCTAATTTTTTTATTATCAAACGTTCCATTATTTCACCTCAATCACATTATTATGTATAATTTTGTGATTTTAATCACACTTATATTATATTTCTGTGGCAATTAAAAAACAATACTAAAAAAATAGAATCCCCTATTAGAATTCTATTCAATTATCTTATAGAACATATCCTCTGATATGATTTGTATGTCTTGTCCATTTTGTTGAAGTTGCTCAGCTCTTTTATGTTTTGTGGATTTATGACTATTGTATCCTAAGATTAAATAATTTGTTTTTTTAGTAACCGAAGAACCAATACATCCCCCAATACTTAAAACAATCTTTTCAGCTTGGCTTCTTGTCATTTTTTCTAGTGTTCCAGTAAATACACATGTTTTTCCATAGAGTTGATTTTGTTCGTTTACTTGTCTATTAGTTGAAACAAGAATTCCTAATCGTTGACAGAATTCTGTTTCAGAAATCAATTTAAGTGTTCCTTGTTCGATTCTTTCCTGGGCTCTAAACATCCAAGCATTGAACATCCACATATATTCATCATCTCGATCTAATGGACTTAATAGTTTTTCATAAGTTTTATCGTTCACAATTAATATATGAGCGTATTGGCTTAATGTGAAATATGATTTCGTATTTAGTTTCTTTAATAATTCTTCGATTAATTCATTATCTAAATACTTCATCTTTGTTTTAAAGGCAATTTTTTCATTACTGAATTCTTCATCGTGTATTAAGTTAATTTCTTTTAATCTTTCTTCGACATAGTGTTCACTATAATAGTGTAACTGTTGATACAATTCATTGGTTACATACACATCATTTAAAGCTCGATGAGAATTTTTATTTTCAATATGAAAACGTTTCGCTAAGGTTGTAAGCTTATAATTCGAAGAATCTTTAATAATCTTTTTAGCTAATCTTTGGGTATCAATAAAATTATTGGTAAGTGGTTTATTTAAAAACTGTTCAAAATAATCATATAGAAAATTAATATCAAAGTTCACATTGTGTCCAATTAATATATTATCCTCTATAAAATTATCAAAATCTACAATCGCTTCTTGTTCATCGATTCCTTGTTCTTGAATCATTTGATTCGTGATTCCCGTTAGTTTTTCAACCGAACTCGAAATTCTTTCATCAATTGATAATAAACAATTAAATTCATCAATTACTTGATTGTTCTTTACTTTGATAGCTCCAATTTCAATAATCTTATCATTTATAGGACTAAATCCTGTTGTTTCAATATCGATCACTACATAATCTTTGACATATTCTAGTAAACTATTTCCTTTATATTCTCTTTCCATGTATTTTATTATATACATTAATTATTATTTAAACATTAAAAAAGAGGCAATTGCCTCTAATCTAAGTCTTGTCCATTGGTTGCGATGACTTTTTTATACCAATCAAATGATTTTTTCTTTCTACGAGAATAATCCCCTGTTCCATCATCGTATCTTTCTACAAAGATAAAACCATATCGCTTGGCGAATTCTCCGGTTGAAGCACTGACTAAGTCAATACATCCCCATGGTGTATATCCTCTTAAATCAACTCCATCTAATACTGCTTCATGCATTTGTTCAATATGCGCTCTTAAATAATCAATTCGATAATCATCTTGAATCGTTCCATCATCTTCAATTTTATCATATGCACCTAATCCGTTTTCCACCACAAAAATAGGTAACTGATATCGATCATAGATTTCATTTAAACTATAGCGAAGTCCAATCGGATCAATTTGCCAACCCCAATCACTGGCTTTTAAATAAGGATTCGGTACTCCTGTTAATAAATTACCTTTTCCTGTTTTACTTGGATCCACTGTTTGACAATTTGACATATAGTAAGAACAAGTATAAAAATCAACACAACCATTTAATAAAATTTCATCATCGCCTTCTTGTTTTTGAATACTAATATTATGTTCTTTAAAGTAACGATCCATGTAGTTAGGATATTTACCACGACATTGTACATCACTACAAAACCAGTTAAAGACATGATTCTTTTGTTGGGTATATACGACATCTTGTGGATTACAAGTTAATGGATAATTAGTAGCCATAATATTCATACAACCCACTTGATAATTTGGATCAATTTCATGGGCCATTTGTACGGCTAATGCACTGGCAATAAATTGATGATGTAGTCCTTGGAAACGATTCTGAGGAATATCTTTTTGATTATTAAAATCCATTTCCTTGATTTCATTTAAAATACCTTGATTTAAAAAACCACCCATAGGAGCTGTAGCACTATTAATTTCATTAAAAGTAAGCCAATATTTCACTTTTCCCTTATATCGAGTAAAAATAGCTCTACAATAATTCAAGTAACAATCAATCATTCTACGATCCGTCCATGAATTAAACTTCTTTGTCAATCCAAAAGGAACTTCATAATGAGAAATTGTGATCATAGGTTCAATATTATATTTTAAACACTCATCAATTAAATCATCATAGAATTGTAACCCTTTCTCATTTGGTTCTGTTTCATCCCCATTAGGAAAAATACGAGTCCAGGCAATGGAAAAACGATACATCTTAAAACCCATTTCACTAAACAATTTAATATCTTCTTTATAACGATGATAATGATCAATGGCATCATGTGAAGGATAAAAAGTTCCTTCTTCTAATACCGGTGTAATTCTTTTTGATTTTGTTGCCGAACCACCTGTACAAACATCTGGACAAGAAACACCTTTTCCATCTACATTCCAGGCTCCTTCTAATTGATTAGCAGCTGTAGCTCCTCCCCAATAAAAATCTTTTCTAAACATAATAAACCTTCCTTCTTTTGTGTACATCATATCAAAAAAAACACCACCGTGTGATGTTTAGTTTAATAATAATTCATTTTCTAATTGTCTTTTGGTTTTAAGCCAATAACTCAATGAAATCGCACAACAAATAGCTTCGGTAATTAAGAATGAATACCAACTTAAATTTAATCCAAAGAATTGGGATGATATATAGAACATTGGTAACAATAATACCAATTGTCTTAGTAGTGTTATAAATAAAGAAACATTGGCTTTATTTAATGCTTGAAACGTTGAACACAACACCATATTGATTCCTGCGAATATAAAGTGAAGACTCACAATTTGAAGCATAGGAATTCCTATTTTCAACATTTCAATATTGGGATTAAAACAATTCATTAACTGTGAAGGAAATAATTGGAAAATAATGGTTCCTACTAACATAATTCCCATTGTCAGTGTTAATGAAAACTGTACTGCTTCAAGAATTCTTTTATTTAATTTAGCGCCATGATTATAAGCCACAATAGGAACAATGGCATTGGTAATTCCACACACAGCCATAAACACAAATTGTTGAAGTTTATAATAAATATTAAATACCGAAATTGCCATATTAGAAAACTGCATTAAAATCTTATTCATAAATACAGTCATAACACTGACTACCGATTGCATAAGGATAGCCGGTATTCCAATTTTATAGATTTTCATTAATATTTCTTTTGAGATATAAAATCCCTTTAAAGTAAAATGAATGTCTTTTACTTTCTTTTGTACAATAAATATTCCAATAAACATGGCACAAGTTTGTCCAATGACTGTAGCAATCGCAGCTCCTTTAACTCCTAATGAAAAACCAAAAATAAAGATTGGATCTAAAATCATATTAATAATAGCTCCACTTGCTTGCATGACCATATTATAGAAAGCATTCCCGGTTGCTTGTAGAATTCTTTCATAGGTGATTTGAATAAATACACCAAAAGAACAACAAGTCACAATTCGTAAATACGTAACACTTTGATTTAATACATTGATATCACTTGTGAAAGCGGCTATAAATTTTTGGGAAAAGAAAATCCCAAATAAGGCAAAAATCAACCAATTGAA
>JAQYFP010000087.1 GCA_028723085.1 Erysipelotrichaceae bacterium
CATTCTTCAATTTTTTGAATTTCGTGAGAAGTACGGAATCCATCAAAGAAGTTAATGAATGGTACTTTACCTTCTAAAGCAGCACAGTGAGCTACTGGAGATAAGTCCATAACTTCTTGAGGGTTTGTTTCGCATAACATAGCAAAACCAGTTTGACGACAAGCATAAACGTCTGAGTGATCTCCAAAGATATTTAATGCATGTGTAGAAACTGTACGAGCTGATACATCGAATACACAAGGTAATTGTTCAGCAGCGATTTTATACATGTTAGGAATCATTAATAATAATCCTTGAGATGCAGTGAATGTAGTAGTTAAAGCACCTGTTGCTAATGAACCGTGTACGGCTCCAGCAGCACCTGCTTCTGATTGTAATTCACTTACAACAACTTGATTACCAAAAATGTTTTTTAATCCAGCAGCAGACCATTGATCTACGAAGTCAGCCATTGGACTTGATGGTGTAATAGGGTAAATTGCAGCAACTTCTGTGTACGCATAGGCAACATGAGCGGCAGCCTGATTACCATCCATCGATTTTCTTGCTCTAGGCATGATAAAAACTTCCTCCTTATTATTTATATTCACATACATGTTTATTATATTGTTTTTTTTGTTTTTTTTAAAGACTTGCAAGAAAATTAAATAGTTTTTTTAGTTTGTCTTAGCTAACTCTATATCAACCCAAGACATTAATACATTTACTATATAATCTATTTCATTCTCATTTAAAACGTGATCAGTTTCAATTTTATGCCATTTATACAAACAACTTCGACAACAACAAGCACAAGCATGCATAGCCTTAAATACAGGATGTCCTTTCATTGGCGTTTGTTTACCATCATTTTCCAATTTGTTTTTTAATTTTTGTTTCACAAAATCATAGGCATGTTGTTTAATACAATGAATTCCCTTTTCATGAATATATTGAATGTCTTTTTTATTTAAATGAAAAGAACTACGAAATTCTGATTTCAATAACCTATCAAAAATCGGATAATAAATAAAATCAATATTTGCTTTTCTTGCTTGTGCTATTTGATTTGTAGAATCAATATGATACATTTTCCCATTTACTTTTAAATATTCACTTGTTTTATAGAATATAAATGAACAATGATTTTGAATACAAAAAGTACGATATTTTAGTAAATGATCAAAATCAAAAGATTTATTACATGATAAATCTACACAAACAAATTTTTCTTTTTTCCATTCAAACGGACAATTATAATAACCATTGTATGCATAATTTACTTTTAAAGGCTCTTGTGAATATATTATTATATTATTCTTATCAAATTCAGATATATTTTCCGATAATACATGCGTATAAATTCCATCTTGTTTTATAACCATATTTTAAGAATACAACATAAAAATAAAGGTTTTCAATGGACAAGCCTTAAAAATTAGTTTAAACTATCAACTAATGGAGATGAGATTATGTCAGAAGAAAGATTATTACCCGATGAAAAAGCCATTGAAGCTTGTTTAGATAATATTCGTCCCTATATTCAACACGATGGAGGAGATGTTGAATTATTAGGAGTTGACGAAAATGCTGTTGTATACGTCGCATTTAGAGGTGCATGTGCTGGATGTATGATGGCAGCTGCTGATTTCAGCGAAGGAATCAAGCTAATGTTGATGGAAGAAGTCGCAAATATATCAGACGTAATGTTGGTGGGATAATATCCCACTTTTTTTATAAAAAAAAAGTGGACTATTTTATCCACTCAATCATTTTTGGAATAAAATATTTTAATTGTGTTTCCCACCAAGGCCAGTCATGGTAAACATCTTTTCCCCAAATATCAAACCAAATATGTATATTTTTTCCCTCTAAAATATTTTTTAAACGATATACCGTTTCCAATCCTTCTTGTTCCCAATTCCCTTGTCCACAACAAATGATAATTTGATTTTCGTTGTATTTGTTTGCATAAGGATGGTTTGGATCTAAATTAGCTAAATACGCACATGGATTATTATTATAAGAATATTCATCACGATAATCATCGTAATACCAATTTGGTTCAAAATCATATAGTCCTGATAAAGCTAAACATTGATCAAAACGATATGGATAACGGAAAGCTAAATTAGCGGCATGACTTGCTCCTAAGCTTGTTCCTGTAATCATACAAGTAGAATTAATGTCTAATCCCGCTTTACTTAAAGCACTTGGAATTAGTTCATTCACTATATAATTATTCCAGCTTTCTTGTTTACGCATGCGATCATAAGTTGAACCATGGCTTGACCATGCTTCTTCGTCAATGGAATCACAAGTAACAAACTGTATTTGTCCAGCATCAATATATTCACTGACTAAATCAAACATATGACGGTCTTCCCATTCAAAAAAACGACCATTTTGACATGGAACAACTAAACATAGCTTACCAGCATGTCCATACATTTTATATTCCATCATGCGATTTAAATTATTTGACCATTCTCTAAAATATCTGACTTGCATTTGTTTTCTCCTTTTTTTTGATTATTTATTATAACATAATGGATTGAGTTTTTTAAAGAGTCCCGAGTTTTACAGTTGTAGTGCTATAAAGGACCTATCCAGTAAATCATCTACTTTTCAGGTCCTTTTAATTTATTTCAATTTTAATTTGATACTGTTTAAATAACTGTCGAATACTTTTTTTGAAGTGAAGCTTGACACTACTGGTTCAGATGAATAATGACTTATTATACTTATAAAATCATTTACGACTTCATCTTGATTATTTGTTCTTAATGTATTGTATTCCTTTCCATTTTTGCTTTTTTTCTTTTCAAATTCTAAATTCCCATTTACTCTTTGAACTGCTACTACTCCTTTGTCCGGCATGGAGCATCCACACATGTTAAATGCTCTTGCAATTCTTTCTGCACTTAATTTGTAGTTCATTTTATCCTGTAATATTCTAACCATCAGTAGAGCAATGAAGCATATCAAAAAATGCCCTCCTATATGTTCTTTTGTTCGGACATATATCGGTCTTGCTTCCAAATCTGATTTGGTGATTCTGAACGTTTCTTCGATTCTCCACAACCCGTGATATACTTCACGAATCTTTTTTTCATCCCAATCCATCTCGCTTGTGATAATGCAGAAGTATCCATCATATTTTTCTTCTTCCCTGATTTTTTCTTCGTCGATCACTGCCTCTGTCTGCTCTGCAATCTCACCTGTTTCTTTTACAGAATGGATCAGCCTGCAGTATTTATCTTTGCTGTGATCGATTGTATACGCTGCATTTTCTAATGATTTTAGTGCTTTCTTTACTTTATCATCTCTTTTTCTTTTTGTGCGTCTTGCTTCTTTTCCGTTGTAATATAATAAGACTTTTCTTTCTCTGGTCTCAGTGCTTCCATCTTCTTTTTTTACCTTATAGGTTTCGGTGAATAACTGATATTTATAATCCTCATTTATTACTGTATATAATTCATCATCGAATAATCGATCATGATATCTTTTTCCTTTTTTTCCTCTGACTATCTGGCTGAATACGTAGCCATCCCCATTTTCAATGATCTTATTTATATTTTTGGAGCTGTTCATCCCTTTGTCCGCTACCACGACTATTCTGTTCAGATTATAGCTTTCCTTAATCTTTCCCATGAGCGGGAGCAATGTCAAACTGTCGGATGTGTTTCCGGGGAACAGCTGCATGTTGATAGGCAATCCTCTGTCATCCATGAAAAGTCCCATTTGTACGATAGGTGTCAATTGATGCTCCTTGCTGACACCTTTTTTTGCTAGTCCCGGTATTGGACGGTATTGATGTTTTCCATCCTCTTCTTCTATTTCGACGATCTTCTGTTCCCTTATTTTTTTTGGGTCATCTAACATTGGTATGACTTCTTCGTATATATCCTCATCCTCAAAATCTTTTGTAAAATAGTAATTTGTCACATCATAAAAAACTTCATCCGTATTTCTTCCGATCTTCTTTTTCACGATTTCATTCAGATGCTTTTGTATTTCGACACTATGCTCATCAAAGTAGGTTAATGACCGGTAGATTTCCGGAAGTTTAAGTTTGTCGTTCATCCCGTATAGATTTTGATTTTGGAAAGTAGCTCTTTTCGAATCCGGAGATAAGATTCTTTGAATGGTCAGATACTTCAAGATCGAATTCAATGAGTGTTCACCATGATATTCAATATTACCAAAGAACTTATCCAATTCTAATTCGTTGTAGATTGCTTCAAGGTAGCGATATCCAAAATTATAAGAAATACTATCTTCACTTTCATAAAAAGGTTTTTCAGATTGTCTTTTCTCGACAATGATCTTTTTGTTAGCCTTGTATTCTTTATCAAATTTTCTGACCATCTGAAGAAAAGCCTCCTGATCAGGCTGATCTTCTAAATAGCCAAAACTTTTTATAGTACGCTGTTTGGGATTTTTGCATCCGGGTACTCTATAACCTTCAGTCACACGAATCTGCGTTTTAAAAGAGCCGTCAGCAAAATAATGTTTATCTTTTCTAATCATAAGCTATCATCCTTTTATATATTATAGCATAACATAGCCATTGAGTTAATAAGAAAATGATTTTTTATGATTTTATTGATTTTTTTCAAAAAAAAAGGAATTTAAAAGCAAATTTAGCTTTAAATCCCTGATTATTATCTATTTAAAATACTAACTTTTGTTTTCAAGAGCACTACAACTGTAAAACTCGGG
>JAQYFP010000088.1 GCA_028723085.1 Erysipelotrichaceae bacterium
AACATAATTATGGATATGAATTACCAGTCGTATTTAGAGAACAATTCTCTTACTATATTAAAGATATTTCCGATCATCAACATAAAGAATTAAAACCAGAAGAAATCTTTGAAATTTTCCAAAAAGATTTCATGAACTTAAATGCGCCAATTGAATTAAATGACTATCATTTTATTCGTTTAAGCAATAATCAATATCAAGCGACTATCAATATTAATTTTAAAGGAGAAGAAATGGATATTGTAGGTCGTGGAAATGGTAGATTGGATGCCGTTGCCAATGCGATGAGAAAACATTGTAATTTGACATTCGATATTAAAGACTATCGTGAAAGTTCATTGAATCAAGGTTCAAACTCAAAAGCGGTTTCGTATATTCAATTAAAAGACTGTATTCATGAAGATCGTTTTGGAGTAGGAGTGGATGACGATATTATCGCATCAAGTATTCGTGCATTATTTAGTGCATTAAATAGAGCAATTATTCATAAGGAGGATGCATCATGTCAATGACAATGACTCAAAAAATATTAGCTGCCCATGCTGGATTGGATCATGTTGAAGCAGGACAGTTAATCGAAGCCAACTTAGATTTAGTAATGGCCAATGACATTACAGGACCAATGGCTTTGCCTATTTTTAAACAAATGGCAGATAAAGTTTTTGATCCCGATAAAGTAGTATTAGTACCGGATCATTTTACACCAAATAAAGATATCAAAAGTGCAGAAAATTCTAAGACCATCCGTGATTTCTCTTTTGATCAACATTTGACAAATCACATGGAACAAGGAAAATGTGGTGTTGAACATGCGATTCTACCTGAAAGAGGATTGGTTGTAGCGGGTATGGCTGTTATTGGAGCAGATAGTCATACGTGTACATATGGAGCTTTAGGTGCTTTTTCAACAGGTGTAGGAACAACAGATATTGCTCGTGGGATGGCAACAGGACAAGCGTGGTTTAAGGTTCCAAGTGCAATCCAATTTAAGTTAACAGGAAAATTGAATCCATTTGTTTCTGGAAAAGATGTAATTTTATATATTATTAATAAAATTGGTGTTGATGGAGCTTTATATCGTTCCATGGAATTCTGTGGAGAAGGGGTAAAAGAACTATCAATGGATGATCGTTTTACCATTTGTAACATGGCCATTGAAGCAGGAGCTAAGAATGGTATTTTCCCAGTTGATGAACAAACTATTGCGTATATGAATGAACACTCAACAAAAGACTATGTTGTTTATGAAGCGGATGAAGATGCTCCATATGAACAAGTAATTGAAATTAATTTAAGTGATATTCGTCCAATGGTTGCGTTCCCTCATTTACCAGGAAATGGACATACAATTGATGAAATCGAAAAAGAAGAGCCAATTTATATTGATCAAGTTGTGATTGGTTCTTGTACAAATGGAAGAATGTCAGATTTACGAAAAGCAGCGGCAATTTTAAAAGGTAAAAAAGTAAATGAACATGTACGTGTTATGGTCGTACCAGCTACTCAAAAGATTTTTGTGCAATGCATTAAAGAAGGCTTATTACAGATTTTTGTAGAAGCAGGATGTGCTGTAAATACACCTAGTTGTGGTCCTTGTATGGGTGGACACATGGGAGTTATGGCTAAAGGTGAAAAATGTGTTTCGACAACGAATCGTAATTTCGTAGGTCGTATGGGAGATACTGAATCATTGATTTATTTGGCTTCTCCAGAAACAGCAGCGGCAAGTGCAATTGCGGGATATATCGCAAATCCTGAAAAATTTGGAGGTTCTTTATGAAAGCAAATGGGACAGTATTAAAATATGGAGATAATGTAGATACGGATGTAATTATTCCAGCTCGTTATTTAAATTCTTTCGATGCCAAAGAATTGGCTACACATGCCATGGTTGACATTGATCCTACTTTTGTACAAAGAGTAAAACCAGGAGATATTATGGTGGCTGGGAAAAACTTTGGATGTGGTTCTTCTAGAGAACATGCGCCTTTATGTTTAAAAACAGCAGGTGTTAGTTGTGTTATTGCCAAGAGCTTTGCACGTATTTTCTATCGTAATGCCATTAATATTGGTTTTGCGATTTTAGAGTGTGAACAAGCGGTGGATGACATTGATGAAGGAAATCAAGTTGAAATTGATTTTGACACAGGAATCATCACTAATGTCACTAAAAATAAACAATACCAAGCTCAACCATTTCCACCATTTCTTCAAAAGATGATTGCGGAAAATGGACTTGTGAATTATGTAAATCATCAAAAGGAGAAAGGAAATGAATAAAAAAATCGGTGTAATTTGGGGGGATTGTTCTTCCGTTGAAATTGTTGCACAAGCTTTAAATGTATTAAAAACAATTGAAAAGAAATATGGACATTCATTTGAATATGTTGATGTTGCCATGGGGGGACAAGCCATTGATTTATACGGAGATCCTCTTCCTCAACATGAATTAGATAAATGCTTAGCGTGTGATAGTGTTTTATTAGGTGCTATTGGAGGACCAAAATGGGAAGGACTTCCTGGAGAAAAGCGACCTGAAAAAGGTCTTCTTCGTCTTCGTGCAGGGATGGGATTGTATTCAAATAATCGTCCGGCTAAAATTTGGCCTCAGCTACAAGATGCCTCTCCTTTAAAGAAAGAAATTGTAGATAAAGGAATTGATTTTATCATTGTTCGTGAATTAATTGGTGGTGTTTACTTTGGTAATCATGAAACACATGAAGAAAATGGTGAATTAAAAGCAGTGGATTCGATGCCGTATTCTGAACATGAAATTAGAAGAATTGGAAAAATTGGTTTTGAAACGGCAATGAAACGAAATAAAAAACTATGCATGGTCGATAAAGCCAATGTATTAGATACATCTCGTTTATGGCGTAAAGTAATGGATGAATTAAAAGAAGAATATCCAGAAGTAGAGTATTCTGTAATGTTTGTCGATAATTGTGCTATGCAGATTTGTAAGAATCCAAGCCAATTTGATGTTATTGTTACTGAGAACATGTTTGGAGATATTTTAAGTGATGAAGCTAGTGAAATTACAGGAAGCATTGGTATGATTCCTTCTTCTTCTTTAGGAGATGGTACAAGAGGTTTATATGAACCAATTCATGGTTCAGCTCCTGATATTGCTGGTCAAGACAAAGTCAATCCAATTGCATGTATTTTAAGTGCAGGTATGATGCTTCAATATAGTTTTGATATGCCACAAGAAGCAAAAGCTATTGAACAAGCGGTAAATAATGTACTAGACAAAGGATATCGTACCCAAGATATGATGTCTGAAGGAATGACGCTAGTGGGTTGTAAACAGATGGGACAATTAATTGTTTCGGAAATTGAAAATATGTAATGAAAAAAGGATGGGGTTCCATCCTTTTTATTATGCTTGTTTGTTTTTTCTATTTTCAATTAATTTTTTAATAAATCGTTCAATAAAGGCATTGATTTGCGCAAAAATCAAGAAGAAAGTAATACACCATTGTAACCAAATCATAATGAATACGATGTTTGATAAAACCCCATAAGTGAAAGAAAAACGAGAGGAATGATCAATCATAAAAGAGAAAATATTTGAAAATAAAACCCATGAAATGGTTGTACAAACAGCTCCTGGAATTTGATAAAAGAAATTTAAGTGTTTACCAGGAAGAATCACATATAATCCACAGATTAATATTGTAATAATGGCATATGTAATAATTTGATTTATATTTAATAGTTCAAATATATCTAATAAAAATTTAGGATAGTATTTTTGAAGAAATACCGTTATTTTTCCTCCATATACTAATATCAATAAACTAAACACAATCAACAACATTAATAAAAGAGTATTAAAAATTGATTGAAGACGAATACGAACATAATTACGTTTATCTTCAATTTTATGAATCGCATTTAATCCTTGTGTTAGGGCATATGTACTTTTACTCGCAGCATATAAACACGTAATAGTGTTGATAGAAGTAATAGATAAAGATGGTTGGGCTTCAATGTCTTCTAAGAACACAAATACATATCTACGAATCGTATCAGGAAGACCTTCTAGGGCTGTAAATATAAAGGTACTTTGTTCAAGCGGTAAAAAAGTTTTTAATAATGTTAATAGAATCATCGCAAAAGGAACTGCGGAAATAATTAAGAAGAAGGCTGTTTGTGTGGCATAAAGACTTATTTGGTCTTCTTTATATTTAGCTGGGAACCTCTTTGTGTATTGTTCTATAAAATCAATGGTTGCTTTTTTCATAAGTAGATTTTAAAAAAAAGAAGGGAATAAGTCAAAAAAAGAAGTGTTTTTCACAAACATTATTATAAAATAGACAAAACATCTGACAAATTAGATAAAATCATATTACATTTTGTTTGAAACTCTTTAGAAGGATATTTCATATCAGGTATACAAATCACATCGATATTTGCTCTAAAACCCGCTTCAATTCCAGCTTCACTGTCTTCTAGAATCAAACAATCAGATAAGGCATAGTGTCTTGCGGCCTTGATAAAGATTTCGGGATTAGGCTTTCCTTTTTCTACTTCATTGCCAAACACAAAATCATCAAAATAAGAATAGATGCCTTGTCCTTTTAATATAGCTTGAGCTCGATTTGAATAGGAACTAGTAGCTAATACAATATGATATTGTTTTTGTTTTAAATAAGACAATAATTCAATACATCCTGGTTTTAATATAGGCTCTTGAATCAAAGTTTTATCAAGTAGTTCATGTGTTTCATTCCAAAATAAGTCAAAATTAAAAGCAGGTCCATATTCTTTATTGAATAAAGATTTCGCAAAGGATTGTGTTTTTCCTAATAATTGAATGTAGTCTTCTTTAGTATAGTTAATATTGTATTTTAATAAAAATTGTTGATAGATTTTAAAAGTAGCTTGTTCACTATCAATTAATAAGCCATCCATATCAAATATAATTGTCTTTTTCATGTTTTCACCTTTATTAATAGTATAATATAAAATAAACAGGAGGATTAAAAAAATGAAAATTGTCGATAAAGAAATGTTTGGAGGACCTGGCCTA